>JAJQID010000258.1 GCA_021199405.1 Lachnospiraceae bacterium | reverse complement strand
AACGACGAGATATCAACTATCCAGACCCGTTTGGATGAACTTGCTAAGCAATAAGATAAATACACAAAAAAGCCCGGGCTTTAGACGGGTGCTCGTAAGAAAGTAATTTACCAAAAATTACACTCACGGCATCTGTCAGACGGGATTGGCTAACAAAAAATGAGCGATACTTGGTTTTTTGACCGAGTATCGCTTATTTTTTGCCCTTGCGTAGAAGCAATAGATTTATTCACACTTTTCTACTATAATCATATCGTATTTATTCTTACCATTCCTTTCCGAGATTTTTTCAAAAAATCTCAAAAAACTTTTGATACATTGGAACAATTTAACCTTTCTCATGCCATATATAGTAGAGGGGAAAAAAGCGATTGGAGGTGACGCTATGGCACAACCGAAAGACCCCAAAGGCTTTCTTGTAGTGCTGCCCGGTGAAATCATCGAGATACCGCAGGATAGCGATAAACCGTGGCTGACCTTGTTTTACAGTCTGCCAAAGGAGCTTGCCGAGAAGTGGAAACCGGCTTTTCATCTGCCACGTTGCCCTTATGAGGTTTTTCGGACGGACAAGTATGACAGCATCGTTTGTAATGACATGTTCAAGCTGCTTGTGTGGGATTGCTATTCGTGGCGTGCATGGCAGTTCTTCCAAGTGAAAGACCGCAAGGGAAACTACCGTGACATACCCGGCGACAGGAAGCAGTATGCGGGCTACTTCCCCTTGTGGCGGCTCTCATACAGCATCATTCCCTATATCCGAATGAAGTTTGAGCAACACGGGCTTGGCTTTCAAAACCTATACAATATCCCAGAGGGCGTTGAAGTACAGTGGCTGACCTATCAGCAGTTCAGCAATCTGATCGGCAATGTCACCGATATGGTGATAGCGGAAGAAAACTGGCAGCCGATGATTGACGCTATCTGGGAGAACAGGACGGTTGAGGACTACGAAACAACGGGCAGCACCGTCAAGACCGACTTCATGCGGAAGTGACATCACAACCGTTCCGGCAAGCCTACCTCTCTGGACGAAATGATGGAGAGCGAGGACGGCGATATTTTTGAGGTAGCCGACCCACGGAGCGAGTTTGAGCAGACGATTATCTCCGAAATGCAGATTGCCGCCTTTGCTGGGCAGAACATCACCGACAAAGACCGGGAGATATTGAAGCTGCGAATGGACGGACACACCGAGCAGGAGATCGCAGACATGGTTGCTACAAAACCGCAAGTGCGGTACACAAGCGGATTGCAAAAATCGCAAGTGCCTATGAGGATTTTGTGACCGCCGAATACGGAAACTATTTGGACAAGTAAATGACGCAGAACGGCAGCAGTCACCCAAAAGGTGGCTGCTGTTTTTCGTGTGGGAAAGGAGTATCAATGAACAAAGAGCCGTTTGCAAATCTGCCCGATGTGCTGAACGCAAAGCAGCTTGCCGAAGCGTTGCACCTATCCAGAGCCGGAGCCTATAATCTGCTGAACACAGAGGACTTCCCCACGCTGAAAATCGGTGGGAGGAAGCTGGTTATGAAGCAGGATTTATTGCTCTGGCTGAAAAAACATACTAACGGTCAAGAGTTGCAAAAAATTGATAACAGCTAATAGGAACGCTCTGAACGAGGTGTGTATCGTCGGAGCGTTTTCTATTTGAAAATCGCTGTTTTCTCCAATTCAAGAGCCGAGGAAAATCATCGAAAAATGCAACCCTTGCGGAGTGGAGCGTAGAAAGGAGTTAAAATGCGAACAGGACTAACCAAGCGGCAGAAAACCACAGAAATCTTTTTTGATGAAACCAAGCGTAGGATTACCGTCTACACCCACAATACCGATTTGAAGAAGCGGCTGACCGCTTTTGCGGAGCAGTACCCTGACCACTGCACCATGACAGATGAAGATAGTGAAACAGGCTATAAGGCGTTTGAGGTTGAAAAAGGGCGGTTGTCTTTCCGTTTGACTGTACCTTACAGCGAGGAACGCCGACAGGCGGCGAGCGATTATGCAAAACAAAATATTCACTATAAGAGAAAATAAGTTTGCAAATAAAGACATTAAATCTATATTTACATTGAAATGTTCATACTTTTCTGATATACTTAGAGTAACTATAATTCGGAGGTGATAGAATGGCCGTTACCTATACGAAGTTGTGGAAACTGCTTTTGGATAAAAAATTGAAACGAACTGACTTAAAAGAATTAGCGGGTATCAGCAGTAGCACACTTGCAAAGCTTGGAAAAGATGAATATGTATCTATGGAAAGTATTGATAAAATATGTGCCGCATTAAAATGTGATATTTCAGAAGTAATATCCGTTTCAAACGAAAAGTAAGGAGACAAAGATAATGACAACCGAGCAAAACATTCGATATAGAAATATACTTATAGAGCCAATTAATGAATGTGCAAACTATTCACCAAAATTTGGGCATGGACGAAATGGTGGATTTTCGCTTGCAGAATTCCAAACATTATACGGAGCAGATGCGTTTTATAAATGGCTTGGATTGGACAATCCTCTTATGTATTCTGCCCATAAAGCAGCTGGTGGCATTACCAGTGTCTATCGGCAAATTGGCATTGGCTGTGAACGCCTTGTCAGGGCTATTTTTATGGATTATCTTGGCCTCAATGCTGACGATGTCACATGGTCTTACAAAGTTACTGGAACTAACGGAAAAGAACGTACACTTTCTTTGGATGGACGAATTATAATTGACAAAATTCCAGACGAAGAAATTAAAGAACGCTGTACAGCCTGGATGATGCAAGTGGCAGATAATCTGGAACTTGCTACTCCAATCCGGGAAGCAATAACCGGTATTGTTTTCGAAGTAAGGCAAGGATACAAAAGCAAAGACTCCAAACGTCAGAACGCAGATATTGCCAACGCAGCAAATGCGTATGCCAATGGATATATCCCCTGTCTAATGGTTATGTCTGCACAAATAGACGATGATATTGTAGCTCGATATAATGTCGCAAAATGGGCAATTCTCCAAGGTTTTGTTGAGACATCCCCTTACGTTTCAACCTTTAGCTTTTTTAAACAGGTTGTTGGGTTTGACTTTGTCGAATTCATGAACAGTAACCAAGAATACTTTAAAGAAAAGATTCAGCACGTTCTAGAACAGCTGATGAGGGCAGAGTAAATGCATAAAGAAGCAATAACGCAAAACGCACAATACACATTTAAGTACAATTCGTCTTTGGGTAGACATGGATGGTTGCGGCTTACTCCAGCATACTCTGTCCGCTTGGTGGAAGAAATACTTGCTGAGTTGGATTACACCCCTCGTTGTGTTATGGAACCTTTTTCTGGAACCGGAACAACGGAATTAGTGTGCGCCAATAAAGGCATTTCATCATTTGCATTAGAAATCAATCCTTTTTTAGTTTGGTTGGGAAATGCAAAATTAGACATCTATTCGCGAGATAAGGTCGAAGAATTTTTATCTATTGCAAACACATTGATGCAGCGCATAGAAGAATACGTGCCTGCCGAGCTTCCTCCAATCTACAATATTTATCGTTGGTGGAATCCGCCTCAAGCCGAATTTTTAGCAAAACTAAAAGCTGCGATTAAAACTGTTGAAGATGATGTTGTTGTACAACTACTTACTGTTTCTTTTTGCCGAATAGTAATTGAACTTTCTAATGCTGCGTTTAACCATGTTTCTACATCATTCAAAGATGATAATGAAGGTTTCTTTTTAATAGATATTGCAAAAGAAGCTTTTATTTCAGTTTGTGAAATGGTTGCTAAAGGAGCACTATTACAACCTCGTGCAACATCAAAAGTGTTATTGCACGACTCGAGATCCATCCCTGCGGAATGTTATGGGGCATATGATACGGTTATTACTTCGCCACCATATCCAAATAGAATTTCGTATATTCGTGAATTACGCCCATATATGTATTGGCTGGATTATCTTGAGACATCTGATCAGGCCAGCGATCTTGATTGGCAGGCAATAGGTGGAACATGGGGACGAGCGACAAGTCTATTGGGCACATGGAAAAGCAACTATTCTCTTCTTCAATATGTTTATGATATTGCAGAAAAAATATCTAATGCAGGCAACAAGTCTGCAGGGTTAATGGCAAACTATGTATTAAAATATTTCGAAGATATGCAAAAACACCTTTCTTCCGTATACGCTGGATTAGCCGCAAAAGGCAGAGTGTTCTACATTATCGGAAATTCGAATTTTTATAACATTACTGTTCCTGCCGAAAAAATATATGTTGATATGATGACTACAATTGGTTTTGTCGATGTTGAGTATCACATTGTTCGTAAACGTAATTGCAATAAACAGCTTTACGAGTTTGTTGTTTCTGGGCAAAAAGGATAAAGGAGAGATAAAGATGGAGATAGCGACTTTAGTATTAAGTGCAATTAGCACCCTTGCCGCAGTTGTATCTGCGATTGCTGCCATAGGGGCGAAGAACGAAGTTAAAAAATTGAAAAACAGTATCAATGGCAACGAAAACACCCAGGTTTCTGGTGAAGTGTCAGTCAGCAACAGCGGAAATAATCGAGGCGTTATTTCGGGGGTGAATTCTGGTGAAATCAATATGTGATCTTCTTAAAAGAAAACCATCTATAGAAAACTCAGGAGATAACTACGGTGTCGAAGCTGCTGCGAATTCAGGGCTGATTGTTGTAAATCAAGGTATGGGTTATGATAATACAAAAGCACTGTGTCTTGATGTTGTAAGCGATGAATTGAACAAATATAAGGCAGAGGCATATGAGGAAGCCAAGAGACGAGATAGTGACTTGTTTGAAAAAGTTGTTGCAGAGCTGAGTAAACGGAACATGACTGATGAACAAGCGCTGTCCGAGTTTAGAGAGCCGTCTATGCAATATGATTACGCAGAAGCTCAAAAAGCGTATATAAAAGCTGGAACACCAGAACTGGCATCAGTATTGTCAAATATTTTGGCTGAGAGAATCGGAGAATCATCACGCACTTTGCTTCAAATTGCATTAGGAGAATCCATTCAAGTTGCTCCAAAACTAATTGAAACACAAATGGCCACTTTGGCGTTGGCGTTTGTTCTTAAACACACGGTACGAGTTAATGTCAAAGAGCATGGTTCTCTTGTCAAGTATATTCAAAACACTGTTTTACCGATTTATAAAAAAGGGGTCAGTCAGAAACCGTCTGAATTTCAACATCTAAACTTTACTGGATGCAGTCAGTATTCAGCGGTAAGCCAAGAGTTACCGTCACTTTTTTTGAATACTTATTCTGGGCTTTTTATGAAAGGGATAGAGAAAGACAAATTACCCAAAGATGCCGATGGCAAAAGTTTTGTGGATTTGTATCCAAATCTATTCTTAAAGTGTCTAAACAACAATGACACACTTCAAATCAACGCAATGTCCGAAGAGGTTCTGACAACTTCAATGGATAGGTTGGATATGAGTCAAGAGCATCAGCAAATATTTAAAAAGCTCTTTAAAGAAAACAGAATGTCAGAGGAAGCTGTGCAGGAATTGGTTGTTAAGCTTGTGCCTGAGATGCAAGATGTTTTTGATTATTGGGCCAATAGTGAGATTGCGCTTTTGACATTGACTTCGGTTGGTATTGTAATCGGAGCACAATACGCTAAGATTATTACTGGCCAAGATTATAATCTAAACATTTGGATTTAATACAAAGAAAACGAAATTAGTATATGATGTTTCTTCATTCAAAGACCGCTTACCGTTGGTAGGCGGTCTTTTCATATCCAAAATCAAAATCACAGGAGGAACGCTATGCCAAAACAACCGACTACCCTTGCAGAATGTAACGCCGAATTGGAACTTGTGCAGAAGCAGCTACGGCAATATCAAAACCGAGAGAAGATGCTGAAACGAAAGTTGAGCGTGGAGGAACGCAACATCAGAACGCACCGCCTTTGCGCCCGTGGCGGCTATCTGGAAAGCATTGTGCCGGAGCTGATCGCCATGACGGACGAGGAAGCGAAAGACTACCTTTACCACGCAGTACACAGCGAGGAAGCAAAAGCATTTTTGGAAAAACGAGCCGAGGGAGGTGCTACGGAATAATACCCTTGTTTACAAGGGCGCACTTATACACCCTATCGGGTGTCGTGCGCTCTACCGAGGGTTTGTGAGAGCGTGAGAAATCCACACTCCCACATTGGTGGCTTGCGCCGCACAGGGAAAACTGCATTTTCCCTGCGACAGCTTACGCTGTCTACCCTTTAGCGCACTTGTGCGAATAGAGCACCTTGCTCTGCAAGCTATTCCATTCGCACAAGTCTGAAAAATCGTATCGGAGGTGATACCATAGCAATCTACCATTGCAGCATTAAGATCGTCAGCCGTGGCAGCGGTAAATCCGCAGTCGCAGCAGCCGCCTACCGCAGCGGCGAGAAAATCACAAACGAGTGGGACGGCATGACCCACGACTACACCAAGAAAGGCTGCATCGCCCATTCTGAAATCCTGCTGCCGCCCCACGCTCCACCCGACTTCCAAGATCGGGGAACACTGTGGAACAGCGTGGAGGAAATCGAAAAAGCGGGCAATTCCCAACTGGCAAGAGAGTTGGAAGTTGCCCTGCCCATAGAGCTATCCAGAGAGTAACAGTTACGGCTTGTCCGTGAATACTGTTCCTCTCAATTTGTTTCCAAAGGAATGTGCGCCGACTTCAATATCCACGATACGGGCAGCGGCAACCCCCACGCCCATATCCTCTTAACTATGCGCCCGATGGACGAGCAGGGCAAGTGGCTTCCGAAATCCAAAAAGGAATATATGCTGGATGAAAACGGAGAGCGTCTCCGTTTTGCAAGTGGCAGATACAAGACACGAAAAGTTGACCTTGTGGACTGGAACAGCCACGACAACGCCGAGGTCTGGCGCAAGGCGTGGGCTGACCTTGCCAACAGCTTTTTGGAGCAGAGCAACCGCCCGGAGCGCATCGACCACCGCAGCTATGAACGGCAGGGCAT
>JAJQID010000135.1 GCA_021199405.1 Lachnospiraceae bacterium | reverse complement strand
ATCAGGATGTGACTCTGGATGTGCTGGTGGAGCAGTTCCACCTGACCAAGCCCTATTTGTCCAAGTACATCAAGGTCAAGAGCGGCATGACCTTCCAGGAGGCGGTACGCCGGGCGCGGATGAAGAAGGCGAGGATCATGTTAAAGGAGTCCGGCCAGACCGTGGAGAGCATCGCAGCCAGCGTGGGCTATGAGAATGTGGAGCATTTTAACCATTTATTTAAAAAGATTTACCATATGACGCCCAGTCAGTTCCAGAGAGAGGGTGGATCGCCATTATGATTTTAGCGGTAGATATTGGAAATACGAATCTGGTCATCGGCTGTATCGAGGGAGAAAGAATCTGCTTTGAGGAGAGGCTTTCCACCAATATTTCCAAGACTGAGCTGGAGTATGTGGTGGATTTTATTACAATATTAAATCTGCACCAGGTTGAAAAGGAGAGCATTACCGGCTGCATTGTGGCCTCTGTGGTGCCGCCTCTTAATACGGTGGTCAAATCGGCCATGGAAAAGCTCCTGCACATTTCTCCCATTTTTGTGGGACCGGGGGTGAAAACCGGCCTGAATATCGCCATCGACAATCCGGCGTCTGTGGGTGCCGACCTGATTGTCAATGCGGTGGCGGGGCTGAAGGAATACGGTGCGCCCCTTGTGATGATTGACATGGGGACAGCCACCACCATCACAGTCCTGGATGAAAAGAAGAATTATATTGGCGGCATCATTCTTCCCGGACTGAAGGTGTCCCTGGAGGCGCTGGTCAACCGGACCTCCCAGCTGCCCCGTATCAGTCTGGAAGCACCCAGAAAGGTGATCGCCAGAAATACTGTGGACAGCATGAAGAGCGGCATGGTGATCGGACAGGCGGCGGAGTTGGACGGGCTCATTGACCGGATCTGGGAGGAGCTGGGCATGCAGACGCCGGTGGTGGCCACCGGAGGCCTGGCAGGCTGTATTGTGCCCCATTGCAGAAAGGAGATTCTGCTGGATAACGAGATGACCATGAAGGGGCTGGGCTACATCTACCGCAAAAATGTGGAGGAGTAGCTGTTAAGCTCAACGAGCCTGATGATACATTTCAAGTCGTCCGTGAATAGTGACCTTTGAAGAATAACTTGACGGATTTTGCAGGAGTCATTATAATAAGGAACGAATTGTGCTCAGGAGGAAAATGAGAAAATGTCAGTACCATACAATCATCATGAGGTAGAGAGCAAGTGGCAGAAGATCTGGGACGATGAGAAGGCCTTCGCTGCGGTGAATGATTATACAAAGCCCAAATATTATGCGCTGGTGGAGTTCCCGTACCCTTCAGGACAGGGACTTCATGTGGGACATCCCAGACCCTATACCGCGCTGGATATCGTGGCCCGCAAGCGCAGAATGCAGGGCTATAATGTGCTGTATCCCATGGGCTGGGACGCCTTTGGCCTGCCCACGGAAAATTACGCCATCGCCAATAAGATTCATCCCAGAATCGTGACGAAAAATAATGTGAACCGTTTCAAGGGACAGCTCCATTCTCTGGGCTATTCCTTCGACTGGGACCGGGAGATCAACACCACCGACCCCAGTTATTATAAATGGACCCAGTGGATCTTTCTGAAATTATTCAAGGCCGGCCTGGCCTATAAGGTGGAGATGCCCATCAACTGGTGTACCTCCTGCAAGGTGGGTCTTGCCAATGAGGAAGTGGTCAACGGCGTCTGTGAGCGCTGCGGCAGTCCTGTCATCCGCAAGGTAAAGAGTCAGTGGATGCTGAAAATCACCGCTTACGCGGACCGGCTGATCTCCGATCTGGACGACGTGGATTATGTGGAAAAGATCAAGGTTTCCCAGAAAAACTGGATCGGCCGTTCCGAGGGTGCTGAGGTGGATTTCAGGCTGGCGGATAAGGATGAGATTCTGACCGTTTATACCACCAGGCCGGATACTTTATTCGGTGCCACCTACATGGTAGTATCCCCGGAGCATCCGCTGATCGATAAATATAAAGATGAGATTGGTAATTACGACGAGATCATCGCCTACAGGGAGCAGGCCGGCAGAAAGAGCGATTTTGAACGCACTGAGCTTGCCAAGGACAAGACCGGCGTGCCCATTGACGGCATCATGGCGATCAATCCGGTCAATGGAAAGGAAATTCCTGTCTGGGTATCTGACTATGTGCTGATGAGCTACGGTACCGGCGCCATTATGGCTGTGCCTGCCCATGATACCCGTGACTGGGAATTTGCCAAAAAGTTTGACCTGCCCATCATCGAAGTGGTAGCCGGAGGCGATGTGCAGAACGAGGCATTTACCAATGTATCCACCGGTATTATGGTCAATTCCGGTTTCCTGGACGGTATGGAGGTGGCTCAGGCCAAGAAGGCCATCATCGACTATCTGGAGGAAAAGCAGATCGGTCACAGGAAGGTGAATTTCAAGCTTCGTGACTGGGTATTTTCCAGACAGCGTTACTGGGGAGAGCCCATTCCGGTGGTCAAGTGCGACAAATGCGGATATGTGCCCCTTCCGGAGAGCGAGCTGCCCTTAGAGCTTCCCGATGTGGAGAGCTATATGCCGACAGATACGGGAGAATCGCCTCTGGCTGCCATGACGGACTGGGTCAATACCACTTGTCCCTGCTGCGGCGGACCGGCAAAGCGGGAGACTGACACCATGCCTCAGTGGGCCGGTTCCAGCTGGTATTTCCTGAGATATACTGATCCCAATAATGATCAGGCGCTGGCCAGTAAGGAGGCGTTAAATTACTGGCTTCCCGTGGACTGGTACAACGGCGGTATGGAGCATACCACGCTGCACCTTCTGTACTCCCGGTTCTGGCACAAATTCCTCTATGACGAAGGAGTGGTGCCTACCAAGGAGCCCTATCAGAAGCGCACCAGCCATGGTATGATTTTGGGGGAGGACAATCAGAAGATGTCCAAATCCAGAGGAAACGTGGTCAATCCGGACGACATTGTCAGAGATTACGGCGCGGATACTCTGCGCACCTATGAGATGTTTATCGGCGCTTTCGACCTGAGCGCTTCCTGGAGCGAGAAGGGTGTTCAGGGCTGCCGCAGGTTCCTGGAGAGAGTCTGGAAGCTGCAGGACATTCTGGTGGACGGCGATGAATACAGCAGGGACATGACCACCAAGATGCACCAGACCATCAAGAAGGTGGACAGCGATTTTGAAAACCTGAAATATAATACCGCCATCGCGGCCATGATGTCCCTGATCAATGATTTTTACAAGAAGGGCAGCATCAACCGGGCGGAATTTGCCACCTTCCTTACCCTGTTAAACCCGGTGGCTCCACATATTACCGAGGAAATCTGGCAGGCTGTGGGCTTTGAGGGCCGTCTCTATCAGCAGACCTGGCCTCAGTATGACGAAGAAAAGACCAAAGAGGACACTGTTGCCATCGCTACCCAGGTCAATGGAAAGCTCCGCGGCACCATCACTGTGGCTGCCGATGCGGATAAGGAGACTGCCATCGCAGCGGCGAAGGAAGCTCTGGCGGACAGACTTGAGGGTAAGACCATTGTGAAGGAGATTTACGTGCCCGGCAGACTGGTCAATATTGTGGTGAAATAGTTTTTTCTTCGAAAGAAACAGAATGAATTTGTAAAAGAGCCGGATATCTTCTTATGAGAGGTCTGGCTCTTTTGAACCTGAAGGGATTACAGCTTCAGACGCTTTTCGATTACCTTCTCGATCCTGGATTGCTCTTCCTGTGTGGCATATTTTTTAATAGTATTAAAGATCAGCCGCAGTTCCTCCCTTGTAAAAGTCAGGGCGTTTTTGTCCTGCTGGCGCTGGGAAATCCGGGTGAAATATGCCATCAGCTCCTTCTGATTTTTTCCTTTTGATTTTTCATGAATTTCCATAAGCATTTCCAGTTTTTCGGCCGGAATATGCTCCAGGGCTTTGTCCTGCATCCAGGCGGGTTTTTCCATCATAGCTCACTTCCTGTCTTAATTATTTTCATTATTATGTTCGCTGCCGGGATCAGGCGGCGTCCCGAACATCCCGTTCATATCCTGCATGGCGCTCATCATTTCCATCATCTCCATCATTTCCTGAAGCTGGGAGAAGGGCTGCAGCATTTGACGAAGCCGTTCCAAGCGTTCTTGCGCGGGCAAAGAGACAAAGGGCTTAAGAGCCTGCAAAAGTTTATCAAAGGCGTCCAGCTTCGCCTGCAGCCCGGCCAGGTCATCCATTCCCTGTCTCCTTTTTTCTGGAAGTTACTTACTATTCATAGTAACTTTTTATATCAATTCTATGAAAAAAATGAGCTGAATATACGTGCCGGCGCGGGGCCTGTGACACATCGCCTGATGTGCGGCGTTATTTCGTAAAAAGGGGCGGCCCCAGGACCGCCCCAAAGTCGGGAATCAGCAGCCGCAGCCGTTGTTTCCAAGGCAGCTGCAGCAAAGCAGCAGGATAATGATCCATTCGCAGCTGTTGCCGCTGCCAAACAGACTGTTGGTGCTGGTACCGTTGCACCCGCAGCTGCTGCCACAGCCACCGCCGCAGAAGATCAGCAGCAGGATGATCCAGAGGCAGCTGTTATTGCCGCCAAGAATACCGCAGTTGTTTGTGGAGTAAGTGCTGGTGCCATTGCCGCAGCCGCACCCATTTGACAAATCACTCATGAGGATACCTCCAATTGATGGTTATGCTTTATGTTATGACGGAAGGCGCCGGAATGTGAGAAGAAATTTTTTGGCCTGACTTTTATATCCCGCTTTTCAGGGAAAGTGATACAATCTTTTCAGCATAATTTTATGGAGGTGTCTGGTTAATGAAAACGGAAAGACAGGTAACAAAAGAGAAAATCAAAGAATACCTTGAATGGATGAAAAGTTTTATCTCCGATAAAACTCCACAATCCTGTCCAGCCTTGCCGTCATATTCAAAAGCAGGGCGTCCAGCACAGTCAGAGCCGTCATGGATTCCATCACTACCACCGCCCGTGGTACGATGATGGGGTCGTGGCGGCCTTTTATGGTTATTTCCGTATTCTCTCCGTCTCGATTGACAGTGTGCTGTGCCTGAAAGATGGAGGGGGTGGGCTTGACGGAAGCGCGGATTACCACAGGAGCGCCGTCGCTCAGGCCGCCCAGAGTGCCGCCGGAGTGGTTGGTTGCCTTGTGAACGCCGGTTTCATCGGCGACAAAGGGGTCGTTGTTTTCAGAACCCAGACTTTCGGACACGCGGACGCCGTCGCCGATTTCTACGGCCTTTACGGCGCCGATGCTCATGACGGCCTTGGCCAGATTGGCGTCCAGCTTCTCAAACACCGGGTCGCCCACGCCGACGGGCAGACCGGTCACGATGCATTCCATTATGCCGCCCACGGAATCATAATTTTCCCGGGCAGTTTTCAGATAGGCAAGAGCCCTTTCATTCGCAGCGTTGTCCGGCATGGCGGTAGGGTTTTGCGTAATGGCGGCTCTGTCAAAATTCGCAGGGTCAATCCGGACAGGTCCGATGGCAGTGGTATAGGCATACACATCGATTCCCATTTCTTTTAAAATTTTGGAGGCAACAGCGCCGCCGGCAACCCGGCCGATGGTTTCTCTGCCGGAGGAGCGGCCGCCGCCCCGGTAATCCCGAAAGCCGTATTTTTCATCATAGGCATAATCCGCATGTCCGGGGCGGTAGCAGTCCGCAATCTGAGAGTAGTCCTGGCTTTTCTGGGAGGTGTTTCTCACCAGCATGGACAGGGAGGTGCCGGTGGTTTTCCCTTCAAAGACGCCGGAGAGGATTTCCACCTGATCCGCTTCCTTTCTGGGAGTGGAGATACTGCTCTGTCCTGGCTTGCGCCTGTCCAGAAAGCTTTGAATATCCTCCTCGCACAGCTCCAGGCCGGCTGGGACGCCGTCCACCACTACGCCCAGCGCCTTCCCGTGACTTTCCCCCCAGGTTGTGATCCTGAAAATATTTCCAAATGAATTTCCCGCCATGATGTCTCCTCCTGCCATGTCGAATGAAAGCTTCTGATTCTGAAACCATATTTCATAATATTATACCTGTCAGGTCTTAAGATGGCAAGCATAGTTTTGTCAGAAACAGCCATGTATATTTCTCAGAAAATTGCAGATAAATATACGGAGGAATGACGCATAAGCCGCCTGTAGGCAGCAGGCAATGGCAGGTGGCAATATTATGATGGATTGGACTGGGGGAAATTATGAAGGACAGCAAGGTTATCAGACTGAACAGGGCGCAGAACATGGAACCGGATGCGGTGCTGGTCATCTTTTTTCTGTTTTCCTTTGCGGGATGGCTTTGGGAAGGGGTGTTTGTGGGGATGCGGTATGGAATGTTTATCAACCGGGGCTTCCTCCATGGCCCCTGGCTTCCCATTTATGGCACGGGAGGGCTTCTGATGATCACGCTTCTCAGAGACTGGAAGCACAGACCCATTGTAGTTTACTTTGGTTCCGTTATTTTGTGCGCCATTGTGGAATATGTGACCGGATTTTTTCTGGAGACCTTTTATCATCAGAAATGGTGGGACTACAGCAACTTCTCGCTCAATCTGCAGGGACGGATATGCCCTCAGGACACCATGTTTTTCGGAGTGTTCGGAATGTTTGCGGTTTATTACGCGGCGCCGTATCTGCTGAGTAAAATGAGGAGGCAGTCTCATCTGAGAATTCTGGTATGCGTCATATTGACCATGGTTTTTACCATGGATTTGATGCTGTCGCTGATTTCGCCGAACATGGGGCTGGGAATTACGTATTGAAGGCGGACAGAGTCTGTGGATGGTACATTGAGGGGAAACAGGAAGCTGGAGATCATGTATGGATGGCGGACATGGAGATCATGCGTTGAAATTCGCATGGGTTGAAATTTCGCGAGGAATGTTTACATTTTTTTGGGGGTATGCTACATTAGAGACTGCGAATAACGACCGAGGTGAATTATGTACGAAATACTGAAAATGGAAGGGCGGGCGAAGCGCGCGGTGCTGCACACCGTCCATGGGGAT
>JAJQID010000211.1 GCA_021199405.1 Lachnospiraceae bacterium | reverse complement strand
TCGGCAACCTGATCGGCGGCATTGTGCTGGTCAGCCTGCCCTGCTATCTGGTACAGAAAAAATGGAAGGACGAGGACCGCTGACAACCCGCTGCGCAAACGCCGCAAATGACTGGCTGCTTTCTTATTCCTGCAGGATTCCTTTCCATATGCGCAAAATACCGGCTCCGCCTGTTGTCTGGCGAAGCCGGTATTTTTTACAGTTTTATCAGGACCTCCTCCATGGTTCTCTTCGGTACATGTACGTTTCCGTTTTCATCGAAATAATATTTCAGATCGCCAGTAAAATCAAAGGTCTCTCCCGTCTGTGCCGGACGGCCAATCCCCAGCAGATATGTGATGTCATACTGCTCCGCAAGGCCAAGAGCCTTCCTGATCTCCGCCCGGTTAATGGCTCCCAGGCACACGCTGCCATAGCCCAGCTCCTGCGCCGCCAAGCACATGCTGGCCAGCGCCAGGCCGCTGTCACACTCACTTCTGTTGGTAGGTTTAATCGAAGTATCGTTACAGATCACGATAAAAGCGGGCGGGCACTCCTCAAACGTCGGATCCCAGTCCTTCAGAAATGCAGCGTATTTGATCAGAGGATACAGGCTGCGCCGCTTCTCCTCGTCTGTCACAATCGCGTACTTTAATGGCTGCGCGTTGGCCCCGTAAGGCGCCAGCCGGGCGCAATCCACAATCTGCAGCAGATCCGCCTGTGCAACCTGCTCCTGCTTATATTTGCGGATGGTGTGTCTTTCCTTCACTGCTTCGTATACTGTCATCTTTCTTTACCCTCTTTCTCTTATTTGCACCCATTATAACCGGGAACGACCAATAAATCAATTTCTCACGGTATAAAATTCAAAAAAGGCTGCTGAATTTTACTTCACTTTCAACCAAAATTTTTTATTGACATTTGCGAACAGCGATAGTATAATCATTTCTGTTCTGGGATACAGACAGGCATCGGGGTGTGGCTCAGCTTGGCTAGAGCGCCTGCTTTGGGAGCAGGATGCCGCAGGTTCGAATCCTGTCACCCCGACTGTTCTTTAAGTGAATATTTTTCATGCGGGTGTAGTTCAATGGTAGAACACCAGCCTTCCAAGCTGGACACGTGGGTTCGATTCCCATCACCCGCTCTCTTTTTTTGCCTGAAATAAGGGAAAATCGACAGTTTCCATTTACTTCGTTTACTTTGCTTGTAATCTGTAAATTTGTTAAGGAGAGGATCTTCGTTACGCCGCAGAGTTTGGCTGTTGTGCCGCAGGTTTTTCTACTCAGCGGTTTGGAGGAATTTCCTCCGTTTCCTCGATGGATGTACTCAGCGCATTAAAAGGAGATCATCATGAAATTCACAATTGATACGAAGGAAAACAAACTCTATCTGGAAGAGCTGGCGCAGGAGCTTCTGCAATTTGCCGTTCATTTTCCGTCCCCGGGCGGGAGCGCGTACTATCTGCACGATGATGGTTCACCCTGGGTGGAAAAAACCCTGGACAACTACGAAACCTGCCGGATGATCCACAGCTACTGCATCGGCTCCTTTCTGGGATTTCCCGGAAGCAGAAAGCTGGTTGAGGCAGGACTTAAAAGCCTCAACGGAGAAATGGAGGACAAGGTCAACGGCGGATGGTATACCAGCATTTACGCGGATGGAACCGGAGTGCCGAACAAGCTCTGTTACGCCCATGCTTTCGTCATTCTGGCCGCTTCCTCCGCCATACTAGCGGACATGAAAGGTGCCAGGGCACTTTTTGACAGAGCGGCAGCAGTTTTTGACAAATATTATTGGGATGAGGAAGAAGGATTGAGCCGGGATACCTGGAATGATGACTTTACGATCCTGGACTCCTACCGCGGCATCAATTCCAATATGCACACGGTGGAGGCTTTTCTGGCCGCTGCTGATGTGACCGGCGAGGAAAAATACCGCGTTCGTGCAGGCCGGATCATTGATCATGTGGTAAAGTGGGCTGAAGGAAACAGCTGGCGGCTTCCGGAGCATTATACCAGCGACTGGACCCCGGATCTGGAGTGCAACAGGGACAAACCGGACGATCAGTTCAAGCCCTACGGTGCTACGCCCGGACACGGAATTGAATGGGCCAGACTGATTACACAGTGGGCGTTATCCACCTATCCGGATCAGCCAGAAAAATACAGAATATATGTGGAAGCAGCTGAAAAACTCTTTCAGCGTGCAGCAACAGACGGCTGGAATGCAGACGGCGCAAGGGGAATTGTCTATACGACGGACTGGAACGGAACGCCGGTGGTTCATGACCGGATGCAGTGGACACTGGCGGAAGGGATCAACACATCCGCCGTGCTCTACAGAGTGACCGGCAAGGCGGAATACACTGCTTATTACCATGATTTTCTTCAATACCTGGAGGAAGAGGTGCGGGATCATAAATATGGCAGCTGGATTCACCAGCTGGATCGGCACAACCGGAAGCTGGAAACTGTCTGGCCAGGGAAACCAGACATCTATCATGCACTGCAGTCCACGCTGATTCCCTACTGCGACCCTTCTGTGTCTGTGGCCGTGGCTGTCAGGAATAAAACTGAAAAATAAAATATGAAGCGAAATTCCCGGCCGTATCTTTGCAGCCGGGAATTTTTATGTGCTTTTTAGTCATAATTATGCTGTCATTTACTTCCTGACGACTCTGGACAAAAGGAGGCGTCTGCGTTAAAATGATGAGATTATATAAAGCTGAAAAGATTTCAGATGAAAGACACAAAATAATACAATCACATCATCACAACGGAGGTATTGTTATGGCTCAGGATTCTATTGAAAAAGGTTTCAGAAAAATGATACTGGCTGGCATTGGTGCGGCAGCGATTACCGCAGAAAAGTCGAAAGAACTGTTGGACAAACTGGCTCAAAGGGGTGAGTTGGCAGTTGAACAGGGCAAGGCCATAAATGAGGAATTGAAACACAATAAAAAATCAAAGGACAGGGAATAAATTCTTCAGAGAGAACAGGCATAGGAAGATTTGCAAAAGGAGCAGTCATGCAGCAATCCACTTCGAGAACAACGGAAATTATCGCGGTCCTGCGCAAACATAATATCAGAAAAGGGATATCGCCGGAAAAACTGCGTCTGATTCTGGAAGATCTGGGACCCACCTTTATAAAGCTTGGCCAGATTGCGTCCCTGCATCCGGACATTTTACCGCAGGCGTATTGTGACGAACTTTCAAAGCTTTGCAGCAATGTTGCGCCCATGCCCTGCGATGAAGTGGTTGAAATTATCGAAGAATCCTGTGGCTGCCCATGGGATCAGATATTTCTGCAGATTCAAAGAACTCCTCAGGGCTCCGCTTCTATCGCCCAGGTCCACAGGGCAACGCTCCGTACCGGGGAACCGGTTGTCGTGAAGGTGCAAAGGCGGGGAATCTATGAAAAAATGAGCCAGGACGTTCGCCTCCTCCATCGTATGATTCGTTTTTTACCTTCAGGTTCTGTGAAAAATATGGCCGACCTTGACCGAATGCTGGACGAAATATGGGCTGCTGCAAAAGAAGAAATGGATTTTGTGATGGAGGCCGCAAACATGCGGGAATTCTCCCGCCGGAATAAAGGGATTGCTTTTATCTGTTCCCCAAAGGTATATGAGCAATATTCCTCTGCTCATACACTTGTCATGGAATATATTGACGGCTATTCCATTGACAATAAAGAGGCTCTGCTGGAAAACGGTTATGATCTGCGGGAAATTGCTCAAAAGCTCGCAGATAATTATATGAAGCAGATTATCTCTGACGGTTTCTTTCATGCGGATCCTCATGCCGGCAATATCAGGATTCGAGACGGCAAAATTGTCTGGATTGATCTGGGAATGATGGGGCGGCTGACCGATAAAGATCGGCAAATACTGACTCTTGGTTTACAGGGAATTGCCCTGAATGACCTCGACATGATTGAGGAAGCTGTCCTTTCTCTTGGCGAATTCAGCCAGAGTCCGGATCGCCAAAAGCTCCGCTGTGATATAGAAAATCTCCTGAATAAATATGGCCAGACAGGTATGGGAAATCTGAAACTGATGGAGCTTCTTACAGATATGATGGAAGTCATGAAAGGGAATCAGATCAAAATGCCCCATAACCTGACCATGCTTATCCGCGGATTGACCCACATGGAAGGCGTGCTGGCGGATTTATCCCCGGATATTAACATGGTGGAAATTGCGCGAACCAGGATTATGGAAACCATCTGGAGTCCGGAGAATATGGAGACTGAACTGAAAAACAGTGGAAAAGACCTTCTCCTTTCCCTTCGCAAAGCCCGGAATATTCCTTCTTCTCTGTCAGATGCCCTTCAAAAATTCAATCGCGGCGATGCCAGCATGAACTTTCATATGCAGACCACGGATCAGTTTACTGACCTTCTGTATCATCTTGTTTACGCTGTCATAAAGGGATTGCTGATTGCGGCGCTTCTGATCAGTTCCAGTATCATCTGTACTACAGATATGCAGCCTCAGATATTCGGTATGCCTGTACTCGCCGCAATCGGATATGGCCTGGCGATTCTGCTTTCTCTTAATATGGCTTGCCGGAAGAAGCGACACAACTGACGACAAAAAAGATAACACGAACTCCGCAGTTTTTACGTAAAATCCTATTCAAGAAACCGCGGCGTCCTGCCATGCAGAAACGCCGCGATTCCCTTTATGAGCAAAATATAGAATTTTACCAAAATCACTTGCCGTTCACGGCCATCAAAAAAGCAAAAACAAAACCGTGAACAATCACAATACAGCCTTATACCTCGAACATCATCTCGCCGTAGGTCGGTACCGGCCATACCTTCGCGTCCACAATCTGCTCCAGCTCGTCAATGGGAGCACGCAGAGCCGCCATCGCCGGAACCACTACATCCTTGTAAGCGAACGCCTGCTGTTTTCCGTCACTGATAGCGAGGGACTCATCCGTCACTTTCTTCAGCTCCTCCAGAGCGGCCTTCGCCTGGGCAAGCTTCTCATTGACCTCCACCAGCTCTGCGGCCTGTACAGAGGGCTCTGCACCGGCGGCCTTCACGGAAAGCACCGTATCCGCCAGGGTTCTGGAGTATTTGATCACCGCCGGAATGTAATCCTTGGACGCCATGTCAATCATGGTGCGGGCCTCAATGTTGATATTCTTGCTGTAGGTCTCATAAAGCACTTCCTCGCGGGCCTCCAGCTCCACTCTGGTAAAGATGCCAAACTTTTCAAACAGCTTCACAGCCTTATCGGTGGTCAGAGCGCCTGTTGCCTCCACCATGGATCTGATATTCGGCAGACCGCGTCTTGCGGCCTCCTCCACCCAGGCCTCGGAATATCCGTCACCGTTGAAAATAACTCTGCTGTGCTTTGTCAGATTTTCCTTGATCAGGTCATGGCAGGCCATGTCAAAGTTATCAGCCTTCTCCAGAATATCCGCCGCATCGCAGAACGCCTCGGCTACGATAGCGTTCAGTACGGTGTTGGCATCCGCGATAGAAGCGGAGGAACCAACCATACGGAACTCAAACTTATTGCCGGTAAAGGCAAAGGGTGAGGTCCTGTTTCTGTCGGTGGCATCCTTCATAAACTCCGGAAGAGTGGAAACGCCGGTCTCCAGCTTCTCGCCATGAATGGAGCGAACCGCCTCGCCGGTCTCCACCAGCTGCAGCACCACGTCCTCCAGCTGCTCGCCCAGGAAAACAGAAATAATCGCCGGTGGCGCTTCATTGGCGCCCAGTCTGTGATCATTGCCCACATCCGCGGCACTCTGGCGAAGCAGGTCCGCGTGAGTATCCACTGCCTTCAGCACGCAGGACAATACCAGCAGGAACTGAATATTCTCATGGGGTGTCTCGCCCGGATCCATCAGATTGATGCCGTCATCCGTGCACAGAGACCAGTTATTATGCTTGCCGGAACCATTCACACCGGCGAAGGGCTTCTCGTGAAGCAGGCAGGTCAGACCATGGCGGCCGGCCACACGCTTCATGGTTTCCATCACCAGCTGGTTATGATCCACAGCCATATTGGCGGTCTCATAGATGGTAGCCAGCTCATGCTGTGCGGGAGCCACCTCGTTGTGCTGAGTCTTGGCAGTCACGCCCAGCTTCCACAGCTCCTCATTCAGATCCTTCATATAGCCGCCGATTCTCTCGCGGATATTTCCGAAATAATGATCCTCCAGCTCCTGACCCTTGGGTGCGGGAGCACCGAACAGGGTACGTCCGGTAAAGATCAGATCCTTGCGCTTTAAGTATTTATCCTTATCTATGATAAAATATTCCTGCTCCGGTCCTACACTGGCGCTGACCTTGGTGGATGTGGTATTACCGAACAGACGGACAATACGGATGGCCTGCTCGCTGACTGCCTCCATGGAACGCAGCAGCGGAGTCTTCTTGTCCAGGGCCTCGCCCTTATAGGAGCAGAACGCAGTAGGAATGCAGAGAATCACACCGGCGGCGCTCTCCTTCAGAAATGCCGGGGAGGTAATATCCCAGGCTGTATATCCTCTTGCCTCAAAGGTGGCGCGCAGGCCGCCGCTGGGGAAGGAGGAGGCATCCGGCTCGCCCTTGATCAGCTCCTTGCCGGAAAATTCCAGAATCATCTTGCCGCATTCATCCGGCGAAGAAATAAAAGCGTCATGCTTCTCGGCGGTGATATCGGTCAGCGGCTGGAACCAGTGCGTATAATGGGTCGCCCCATGCTCTACCGCCCAGTCCTTCATGGCCTTGGCCACCACGTTGGCGTCCTCCAGGGACAGCTCGCCGCCCTGCTTCATGACCTTCACAACGTCCTTAAACACATTCTTCGGCAGGCGCTCCCTCATCGTACCAATGTCAAACACATTGCTGCCAAACAGTTCTTCTACATTCATGCTCATAATGTTTCCCTCCAAATCGAGTTACGGGCCGCTGCCGCAAAATGAAAACAAAAAAGCGTTCAAAGGTCTTATCTCCTCTGAACGCCATCGTTCATATCTCACGTTTTCCCAGTTAAGACTACTCTACTCTATTGTTTTACAAATTGCAAGCCCTTTTCTGAATTTCCATGTTTTGCCCAAAATGCACGTTTTTTTTTCATCCCGGTTGTCTAAAATTACTATTGACTTTTTATTTTCATTTCTGTATTATTGAAACGTTGAAAAACCACTGGGTTCGCCAGATGGAATGTGACAGATTACTTTCATTCAGGCTGTCCATGACCCGTGGGGTTCAACATCGGGGTGTGGCTCAGCTTGGTAGAGCGCTTCGTTCGGGACGAAGAGGCCGTGGGTTCGAATCCCGTCACCCCGACTCGGATAGAAGTGCCGGAATTTCCTTTATTTTAAGGGAATTCCGGCATTTTTGTTTTTTCCTTTTTTGCTTTTTCTGTAATATTGCTGTTAAAGCGATATTTTAAATAGATCCTCTAAATAAGTAACGCCCTCCCACTGCCGTTCTGTGCGTTTTCCAAGGAAATTATACTATGTTTTTAACACTTTTCCATGGCATTTTCCAGGAAGGGTCCCTTCTGAAATTTATCTGTCAGCCGCAGTTCCTCCTGTCTGCACGTTTTCGCAGCCCCCGACCTCACTGCTGCTCAATGATTTCCCCGTTCAGCACCGCCTGAATCATCTCGCTGGCCTCGGCCACCGTCTCCTCGTCCGGGATCATAACATAGGCGCTGGTGCTCATGGACCAGGGAATCTGGGAGGAGCCGGTTCCGTCCACACTGTAGCTGATGATATCCCACTCGCTCCCGCTGCTCAGCTGGTCGCTCACCAGAGACGCAATCATATTATAGGAGACGTTGGTCTCAAAATTGTCCTCCATCGCGTCCAGTAAAGAGCCATAGGTCACCAGAACCTGGGGAGAAATGGCCTTTTTGATGATCGCCTTGATCAGCTCCATCTGATTTTTGCCCCGCTGACGGTCCCCGGAGCTGAACGCATAGCGCTCCCTGACAAACCACAGAGCCTCTTCCCCGTTGACTGTGTTATAGCCCTCCACAAAATCATAATCTCCAAAGCTGGAATGAAAAGCGTATTCAGAATACACCTCCACCCCGCCCAGGGCGTCCACCAGCTCCTCCAGACCTTCAAAGCAGATTCTGCAATAATAATCCACATCAACGTCATAGAGCATGGACAGGGTATCCATGGACACATTGACTCCATAGATGCCCGCGTGAGTCAGCTTATCCTTCGCCCCATCGGAAATAGAGAGCTCCACATAGTAATCTCTGGGCGTGGATACCAGCAGCACCTGATGAGTTTCGGTATTTACCACCGCCAGAATATTCACATCGCTGCGGCTCTTCGCCGTCAGTCCGTTGCGGCTGTCGACACCGCTGATATAGACCACAAAGGCGGTCTCTGTTTCCTCCGTTTTCTCTCCCCACAGAGAGGACCAGGAAAGCTTCTCCTCCACCTTCAGCACAGTTACTTCCCGTATCCTGTCCTCAATATCCTCATAGCCCTCCATCTCCTCCAGCACATCCAGATATGCCGTATTCAGAAGAATGGACCGGCATTCCTGGGCATAGAGAGCATCCACCAGCGAGGTCAGGCCGCTGTAGTCCGCCGTCACAATCTCCGCGCCCAGCTCCTCATTCAGCTGCTCCACTGCGCTGTCGGTGGCCTCCCTGTCCATATTTGCCAGAATTCCAAAGGAATCCCCCGACAGGTCATTTACCGTCTCCGCCTCATCCTCCGCCAGCACATAGACGGCCACGTTTGTCACCTCTGTCCGCGCCGCGGTAATGGAATCCAGCGCACCGGTCAGCCTGGCCAGAGCCACGATTCCGTAAACCAGCACCGTCCCCATCGCCAGCCCCAAAAGCACACCCGCAAACATGCGGCCTTTTTTTCGTTTCTGACGGGTCAGCAAACCGATCATCAAAGTCAGCAGCAGCAAAAGGACCACCACAGGCACCAGATACTCCGTGGGCACCATGCGGCAGCTGATCAGCAAATACGTAAATATCAGTGTCAGAATCAATATAACCGCCGTAATCAGGCGGCCAAAGGCGGAACGCTTCTTTTTTTTATTTCCGGAACTCATCTTAATTTCAATATCACCTTTTTTGTTATCGTTGCCATTTACAGTCTCTTCACTCTACATGCGCAATCCCGCCCCTTACAGGTCCAGTATTGCTTATGTAGGCTCATCTTACCCCAAAGATGTCCCCATGGCAAGCCCATTTTTCCGGCAAAAAAAGCAATACTGATTTTTCGGATAAAAATAACTCATCCAATTCACTGGATGCTTCATGGCGGCTTTCTCCATAAACGGACATGTCCGCTGACGCGGACATCATTATACATAAAAGTCAATTGCTCCGCAATCGCTGCCTGCATTCGCAATCTGCTCATTCCTGCCCGGCAAAAATACAGCGTACCACCACCCTGGTCCGGCCCCCATAGGTGCAGGTAAACAGACTCAGATCCCATTCTCCGTCCATCAGCTCCTCAATGTCCGTTGGCTCCAAAATCAGAACCTCCGTGACCTCATACTGATAAATCCTGCCATCCACGGATGTGAAAATAATCTCATCCCCGGCCTCCAGCGTGGAAATTTTTCCGAAATGACGCTCATAATTATGGGCGCAAATCACCAGATCCCCGTCCGCGGCCTTCCCGCTGTACCGGCCTGGAGCGAGCTTTAACCCGGCGTAGCTCCACTCCCACATCACCGGAAGCTCCAGCCCAAACCGGGAGATGGAAAGGATGCCGATATATGCATAGCCGTCCATTTCCAGCACAGACTCCTCCTCCCCATCTGAAGAAACCTCCTTCAAAAAAGAGGAGGATTCTGCGGTCTCCATGGCCTGTTTCAGACCGGCGACCGCCTGTTCCGCCGCCTCCTGGGCCTGCCCGGCTTCCCACCGGTTATATAAAAACAGGAACAGTGCCAGCATCATCAGCACTGTTCCAAGCTCCATCAGGCATAAACCTGTCCTGCGTCTCATAGACAACCTCTTCCCTCTCACCGGCAGGCTTTTCGCTTCTTTTCATCACTCAACGCCAGAATCCCGCCCACCAGAATCAACAGCAAACCGCCCAGCGCCAGAACCGGAACCGGCCAGTTCAGCTGCCCGGTCTGGGGAATGATTGGAGGATTCTCCGTTCTGTCCGGCGGCTCTTCTTGGGGAGCTTCCGGCGTATCCTCCCGGGGTGGCTCCTCCTCCGACTCTCCCGGTTTGTCCTCCCAGGGCGGCTCCTCTTCCGGCTCTCCCGGCTCGTCCTCCCGGGGCGGTTCTTTCTCGATCATGGTCGACAGCGTTTCCGTTTTGGGGCTGGCGTCCACATCATAAATCCAGACCCCGTTCTCCTCATCCGCCAGCGGCACAGTTACAAGGAACGGCGCTACCATCTGAAAGCCATCCCCCGCCTGTTCCTGCACCACCAGGTATAAGCCCAGATCCAGATCCGTAAAAATAAACTCCCCCAAAACAGCTTCTGCCTGAACGCCGTCCATCTCCCGGCTCTCCACATAGGCTGACAGGGACTGCGCAGTTTCCGCCAGCATGGAAGCGTTCCCGGTCATATCCTCCATGGCGATACCACAATCCTCAAAAGTCTCCATGCAATGATAGACCATATTTCCGTCTTCCAGCGCCAGTGACGCCACCTGGTACAGAATCAATGTTCCCTCCCCGGCAGTCTCCCCCGTCTCATTTCGAAGCGTCACAGTAATGGAACTGTTGCCGGCTCGGGACAAATCCAGAGAGGCAGCATCCGCCGCTGACGCATTGAGCATGGATCTCCACAGCAGGCCCATCGCCAGAAGCAGCGCAGCAACCTTGCGGCAGATCCGGGCTCCCGTTTTCTTTTGCTTCATGAATTCTGTTCTTTTTCTTTTACTCATGGGGAACCTCCTGAGATTCTGTCTTGATTGCTATCGGTTTTTCCCTGATTTTGGTGATTTGGACTCTTTCTGCGTCTGCTTCGGAGTTTTGATCTCCCGATGTTTCTGTTTCAGGCTTTTCCGTTTTTTTTGTCGGAACTCTCCCTGGTTTTGTTCTCCGATTGTCCAGCCATCTTTTCTTCTTTTGACAGTTTTCTCCCTTTTCCGATGGAGAATCTGTGGCTGCGAAGACGCTGCTTTTTGTTTTCCGAGTATCTGCCAGCAGCCAGAGCAAAAGGACTGCCAACATGGGCACCGCCATAATGGGCGCCACAAGCACCGAATCCACCCTGTAAGCCTCCGCCATCACCCGGATATGAGACGTCTGGGCGTTGTCCACCCTGTGGCCCCGCACCAGCAGACGGTGGGTATTGATTCCGTAAGGCGTACATGTCATCAGCGTGCAATAATCCTTCCCATCCTCAATAAACAGGTTTTCTGTCTCATCCGGCAGCACAATGGAAATCTGATCCACCTCATAGGTCAGAATCTCGTCCAGTACGGTGAGTGTGAAGGTATCCCCGATCTCCAACTGGTCCAGATCCGTGAACAGCTTTGCTCTGGGCAGTCCCCTGTGAGCGGAAATCACACAATGAGTCCCTTCTCCGCCAATCGGCAGGCTTGTGCCCTCCAGATGCCCTGCTGCAAGCTGCAGCACACTGTTGTCCGTTCCGTGGTAGATGGGCAGCTCCACATTGATTTTTTCAATAGTGATATAACCCATAATGCCGGTGCCGTTGACATCCAGCAGCTCCCCGTATCCCTCCGCCAGAGACGGCGTGGCAAGAGCCGCGGAGGACCCCAGCGCCCGAAGACTGTCATTGTAAGCCTCAGCCGCTTTAAAATACTCCTGATAGTCCTCCCCGGTCATGCCCGCCACCGCCTCATCATAGGTCGCCACCAGACGGCTGAGAGTCCGGGAATTCCAGCTGTCGCTGAACGAAGGATAGCACAGCACCAGCAGGCCCACGAAGAAAACGATTATTAAAATAATAGTAGAAAGATGTTTTTTCATGGGTCTCTCTGCTGCTTTCTGTCTGTATTTCCCGATGGCCGGGAACAACACGTCCGGTCAACATAGCCTGCTGCGTTTGCCCGTACCCGATACGGGCAAAGGAACAGCTGCTATTAAATTACTTACTCTGATTTGCGCATCCGGCTTTTGGTGATCAGCAACACCGCCGCGATGAACATCAGCAGTCCGCCGATGACATAGAAGAGGGTGGTGCCCATGCCGCCGGTAGAGGGAAGGATGGTGCCGGAGTTATTGGCGACATCCAGTGTCAGGATGCCAACTATCGTGGTCCCTTTACCATCATCTTTAGTCACACCCAATTCAATTTTGTCTGTATCCTTATAGGTGTATACCCCATTATTTTCACTCCACTCCAGATAGCTGACAGCGCTCCAGGTGCAGTCGGTGCTTGTCTTCGTATCAGTCGGCGCTGTCCACGAAATAATCACCAGAATTGGCTGGCTGAGAAGATTATATCCATCAGGGGCTGTGATCTCCTCGATCAGATATGTACCTGCTGCCAGACCATCGAATTCAAGGACACCGTTGGAATCCACGATACCTGTAACCTTTATATTCTGGGTTGCATCCTCCATCTGGACATATTCTGTTTTCTCATATTTTATTTCTGTTGAAGCATATGCGCTGGTATCAGCAAGCGTTGATGGATCAGTCTCAGTATAAGTTCCATCGTTTAATTTATAGTACGTACCATTATCGCTCTCAAAATAATCAATACCTGTCACCAACACTTTGTTCATCTGTTCGCCAGTGATGGTAAACTCCGCACCAGTCAACTTTTTTGTATCGTCCACGCCGTCCACCTTAGTCAACTGAATACCAGCTACATAAGTATAGGTAGTCTCCTCAGGTGTTTCCTCTGTGGGAACATTTTTGTCCGGATCCGGTTCATCCGGCAGATCCTGCTTGCTTCCATCGGAGGTGTAATTCGGGTCGTTGGAGTATGTCAGGGTGGCCGTGTTGGTGTTTCCTTCGGAACCGATCACAGCATTTTCATTCACGGTTGCCGAGTAAGTGATCACAATATCTCCATAACTTGTTGTGGTCGTAGTTGTAGTAATTCCCGTACTTTCATCCCCACTTTGTACTGCATTCGAAGCTGCACGGTACTGAAGAAAATCATGGAAAACAATCTGAATTTCACCCATGGAAATTGTATTCCCATTGTCATCAGTTTTTGGTGTTGTATCATTTTCCATTTCCACCAATATTTTTATGTAGAAATACTGGGAATCCGTAGTATCGTCAATAGTCGCCGAAGTAGTCCCGTCCATATCTTCATAATATTTCCAGGAATATGAATCATCGGCATTTTTTGTATACAGCAGATAATAACAGTCCAACATCACAGTTTCTGTCTCAATCGTCGGATATCCAGTCTCCTGCGTCTCTGTTCCATCTTTCACTGTTACCTTATCAGTCTCTATCGCACGCTCAATCGTAACCTTTACATCCCCATTGAAGGTCAATCCTTCAGAAAATGTATCATTTACAATGTAATAATATTCCGTATACCCTGTCATGGCTGGTACAGAGGAGGTCAGCTTATAATACTCCACATCCCCGATGGATGCATTGTTATAATCAGAAGTTTCTTCTTTAATCTCAGGCTGCACAGTTGCATCAGCCTGAACTGTAATAATATCCTTTTCCAGCGTGGGAGTTTCCGCTTTCAGATTCACTTCCATATCCGGATCGGTACTGTCAAGCATGACGGCGGACACTGTATTTTCGCTGGATGCCGTAGATGTATCAGCTACCACATAATATCCAAGGGAAAGATCTTTGATCGTAACACTGGTATCATTTGTCTGTGCCGTTGCCGTACCATCTGCGTTTATATTATTTTCACCAGCCCAATTGACTGCTTCCACACCTAAATCAAACAATTGGGTTTCAGTCAGTTCAGAAATCAGACTGTACACATCATAGGAAAACGAACCGGAATCCGATTTCAGTTTATAATTCTCCTCAGTCAAGCCCTTATTAAAATAATCAAGAAAGAAAGACTTCCATTTATCCGGCACAGTATAAACATACTCTGTCGTATCTGTCCCTGTTACCAGCTGTAAATCCAAAATCCGATAGGCTTTAAATGTTTTCCCGGATACGGAATCAGACAATTTGCCATCCGCATCTTTAATCGTAATCGATCCGGTTGTTGCTGCTTGAGGTTCACTCGCCAGCACTGTCGTTTTCATTCCCGCGGCTATCAGCACCGCCAGCAGAAGAACCATTAATCTTTTCCATTTTTTCATCTTCTCACTGCTCCTTCTCAAATTTTTTTGGCCGCCTGCAGGGTCTGTCATATGTGTTTCGGTTTTGCCCGTCAGGCAGCCTGTTTTTGTTTTCTGTAAATGTTTTTTCGGAGTTACCAGTATCATTTTTTCATCGCCCAGCAGCCTCCTTTTTACTTTTTTTTCTATACAGAAGGTAAGCTGTGCTGCTCATCAGCAGTAGGCCTGCCATTGTATACCCGCCCGTGCCTGCGCCACCGGCGCTGGGCAGCTCGTAGGCAAGGTTGTTGGCGATGGTCACGGAAACCGCCCCGTTGATGTCCGTACAGGACACCAGCGTCTGTTTCTGTGAATCGACGATCGCGTAGCTGTCAGGAGGCGCCAGCTCCACAAGATAATAATTTTCTCTCACCAACTCCGAAAAGCTTAAGGTCCCACCGGAGCCCGTGACGTTCAGTGAGGACAGGTACCAGATTTCTGTATCAGTACCAGTCACAGTGCCATTTCCGTCTTTCACCTCCACTTCCACAGAAATTTGCTTCACATCATCATATTTAAGGTCATTTTCCTCCAGAGCGGCCTTCAGCGCTGCATTCGCCTCAAGCAGGGTGTCATAATCGTCCTTGCTCATCTGGTCATTTTGATTCTGACTGTACAGGCCGAATACAGCTCCCGGCAGATAAACGCTCTGTGTGTCCGTGTCCACCTTATTGACGTACAGAGTCCAGGACGGCCGCTGGTTGACACAGATCAGCGACTGGGTACTGGCACTGTCATAGGTGAAGGTGTAGCTGTTGGTTTTGGTGGCCGTATTCCAGGAGGCGAAGGTATAATCGCTGTCCGTATTTTCAAACTCCATCACGGTGTACTGTGTATCATCCGCCCATGTCCACGAGGCTGCCAACTCATTCCATGTCTCCCCAGCGCTGTCGTAGCTCCACGTTGACAACACGCCGTTCTTCATCGCGTCAGCCTGGATGCTGGCGCTGCTGTCCCCGCTGTTCACCGTCACGGTCGCCACCGTATAAGAGGTAATCCCGGCTTCTTTCAGGGCAGTCTGAAGCATTGTATGAAGCTGTGAAGTTTCAGTTCCATCGCTCCCCAGACTTCCGGAAAGGCTGACTGTCCCAGTCCCCGGGTAAATCACATAGGTAAAGGTCTCCGCTTCCTCCGCCGTTGTCTCCAGCCCGGAGGAATTCTGCAGCTCCTTGGTCAGGCTGGGAGCGCTGGGCGTCTGCACGCCCACCTTTTTGGTTCCGGATTCCAGAGTAAAATCATGGTCTGTCACTCCATAGCGATATCCATAGCTGTTCCACGCGATGGACGAGGGACTGATATTCTGTCCATCCGCAATAACAGCATTGAAGGTTACTGTAATAACCGCGCCGGCAGGGATTTTCGTAATGATTCCATCGCCCTCCGCAGAGTGAAATTGGAAAATAATGCGGAAGGAGCGGGCACCAGTCGCGGAGGATGTCCAATCGGTACTGGATACTCCATTCCAGTCATCATTTGAAAATGAAGTCGATTTCGTCGAATACTCCACCACATAATCTGTGCCCTGTGTCAGACTCAGAGTTACCGGCTTCTCCTTGGTTCCATCGCCGTCCTCATCCGCATTGTAGCTTACCGACACTGAGAACTCCGGATCGGAAGCCAGATTCACCGTAAAGGCACTGTACCTCTCATCTGTCCCTCCAATGGCGCTGACGTCGCCCTGCTGCGGAAGATTGTCAATGATCACCATCCGATTGACGTCTCCATAGGTGTCCGACTCCGACGCGTAGGTCAACTGCATCTTGTACTGGAATTCAGAATCCTCTGATAACAGGGTAATATAATTGGAGGTTCTGCTGCTGGAGGACGCCGTATTATCTGACAAATCTCCATCAATATTTAATTCTGTCACGCTTTTCTCCGCCGTGGTGGCATAGCCATAGGTTGCCGTCACCTGATCACCACTGACGACTGAGGCAGTATAATCTGTGTAATACATGGTAGTGTATTCGGTAGAACTGCCCTGCACCACCGTGTCAAAGCCCTGAGTGGGCGTGAGGTAGCTGGTATTGTAGTAAACCGTATTCCGATGCACGCTACCATTGGGCTTTGTGGATATGCCTAATACAGCATGGCCTCCGGCCGGTATTGCAAGGGAGTCACTGACCATCTCAATGGACAGAATTTCACTCACAGGATTGTCGTTATCGTCTTTGACTACCTGTAAACCGACCCTCAGTGTGACACTAATGTAAGTGCTTCCATAGAAATTCATCCACGCAGTGATTTCAACCGGGTCGCTATTTGCCGTTACCGTTTCTGTTTCTGTACGTACACCACTGCTATTACTTATATACTGAAGAGTTAGTGTTTCTGTTGATTTATCATCATTTGCTGTCCTCCCGCTGATTGTAAACAAAGTCACCTTGCTCGATGTCAGGCCATGATTCAAATCATATAATGTATAACTCACATCCCCATAAAAATAATAGGGATATTCCATCACGTCCGTGATGACATAATCTGTCATCAAAGATCTTCCTGAATTCCAGACCGTCAACTCCCAGTTTACGGTATCTGTCGTGCTTACTACCGTCTGGCTTGTCGATTTAAGAAGCCCAGGTTCAATGGCCGACCGATATACCATTACATCCGAAGCCAACCAGTATTCGTACTCCCCGCTCCCGTTCAATCCCAGTTTCTTTGCCCATGCACTGACATTCTTATCACAGCTGCCATCATTTTCCCCTTGAGATACTGTCCGGGAAACAGTTACTTCTACCCTGTCAGCTGCTTCCACTCCGCCGCCGCAGTAGTCATAAAAAGGCATGGCAATCAGGTTTTCAGCAGCATCCTCTGTATCATTATATTCATTTGTATTTACATAATAAGAAAAGACAAGAGCTTCTCCCGGCTCCAGATAATACATCTCATAAACAGAAGAATACGCAAGATTATCTATTGTCTCTTCATTGCTGAAGGTAAAGGTCACAGCCTGTCTGCCGCTGCCGTCCCCCGCCTCGGAAGTCTCATAGCTGATGGTACAGGTCTTATTCTCCGCAGCGGTTTCATCGAAGCCCTGCACAGAAACCTCAGTTGAGGCAAGAATCGCCGCCACCCTGCTGTTGTTTTCATCGTGAAGATAGGTAAACCCTGTCGGCAGAATATCCTGCATTTCTGTCAGATACAGGTAGGTATCACCATCATTGTAGAGAACAACATAATATTGGACAATTCCTGTCAACAACGCGGAATCGTTCTCATAATAATACAGGCTGTCCTGCTCTGTACTGGCAGATATTTTCTTGCTCGAATTAACGATTCCTCCGGTGGAATAAACTCCCTTCTGCAGATATACCTCTGTGACCGCTTTGACAGAATGATATACCTGGTCCGTCAGTTCATACACATTGAGCTCATTCACTAGCTGTTTGTATTCACTGCTGAACTCGTCCCATTCTGCATCGGACGGAAACTGCAATGTCACATATACATAAATTGTTCCCGTAAATGTCAGAGATAAGTCATCGGTCCATCTCAGATAATACTGTGTTCCTGATCCCACTACTTCATCTTCCGGATTTTGGTTCGTGACATACCACCCGCCTGTCCCTGCGCTGTCATCTCTGGAAATCGACCATGCGCTCAGCTCATCCTCATCAACTTCGGCATCGCTGCCCGCCACAAAGCGGATATCTGTCACAGTAGCAGAATCCCATGCATAAGAAGAAATCGTCTCAGGCAGTTTATCATAGATACTGGAACCTGTGATCGTGATCGGCGCGGTTTCGCTCATCTGAAGCGTGAAGCGATAGGTTACCTTCTCTCCCTCATCAATTATGGAGTCAGTCGCCGTCTCATCATCCCCCGGATCGTCCTTATCCCCAAGATCCGTCACAATCTCCTTTTCAATCTTCAGCACACTGGACACAAGACAAGTACTGTCCCACAACCTGTGTGCCGAGTGATCCCCCAACCAGACCTGATTATAGAGACTGTAGGAGCTTTCTTCTGACAAATCCCCGGAGGCAGGACTTACAAGCGCCATGTAGGTAATAGTTTTAGTTTGGCTCCCGGAAATGGGAAGATAACAATAAATCATAGTGTCCAGCGCTCCATCCGCAGTGCTGCTCACCGTCACATGATCTGCCAGAACCCCTTCCTGAATATACACACCTTCGTAAGTTGTCGTTCCAGAACCATCTTCACTGATATCAATCAGCTGATAATAAGAGACCCCATTTATTTCGGTTACTTCAAGGTTCAGAATTGAAAGCTCCTCATTAAAATCCGCTGGTACTAGCAGAATCTGCCCTCCATTCATGCGATCAACTAACGGCAATGCTTCATACGTCGCTGTTCCGGAGTGAACATAAGTACTGTGGTGAGTGACAGAAGTTGTATAGCTTATCACATCTCCAATCTCTACCTTTGTATCGTCATCTTCTATTTCATTTCCGTCTCTCATGATTGAAGATACACCTTTTTTTAAAGCAAAATCATTATTTATATATGCTGCACTCACACTTACACTATTAACAGTACTGCCTCCACTTTTTAAATGATTTAAGTATTGGTACCCTGATCCCGTTCCAGAACTATCAGTTTCTTCATGGTCTCCCCCCGTCATGAACATCAGGGTGTCTTTATTCGTAGCATTGTATGTATATGTCAGATTCTGTCCTCCAAGTAAAGTTATTCCTTCTTCTGGAAACTTCCATTCCAACTGATATGTGACAGCATTATCCACATAATAACCGATTGCATTCAATGACTCTTCGATGGATGAATATTCTTGACCTTCTCCTATAGTCAATGTCCCTGTTATGCTTTCTCCTTTCGTATTCATATAACTGTAACTCAACTGTAAATTATCACTGTCTCCCCAACCGATCGTAATCGTTGCGCCAGAAGAGTCAGTCACCTTTTCCGGATCTGTAGTCGACTTACCAGCATATTCCGTACTTTGTCCAGTGTTTTGTATAGATACATAGCATTCATCACCTTCCACTGTCATGACTAACTCTTTTTCATAAGCATCTCCCAGAGCGGCGTTGCTCAACGTAATCGTCAGCTGATGCTCTGCATCTGCATCAAACAATACCTGCATGTCCTCCGGTTTCATATACAGATTCTTAGTCATATTATCTATCAAAGTATCCGTATATACGGTTGACAAAGATCCTGTATTACTCAAAGTTATTGTATATGTATTAGTTTCACCTTGCCAATACTGCATAGAGCTATCCCTGCTTGAAGTTTTTGTCAGTTTCACGTTTGATTTCAAAGTCAAACTACTATTTCTTTCAGCACTTTGACTCTTGGACTCAGATGAATAATGAAAGGTCTCCTCTGCGGTAACTTTATTACTGATCTCTACAGTAGAAGTTTCCAACACCTCATCCGATACCAGGATGACATCTTGGTATATCAACTGTAAATTTCCCATATCTATTTCCGCTTTTGTTGCTTTATTTGTCAGAGTCCAAGTCAATGTAAGCGTTTTATCCTCTATAAACAAATCAATATCGGAAATTTTTACAGAGGAATAGTTTGGATTCTCGATTCTACAAACCGTGTATGCCACTCCATCCACAGTGACATAGATAAAACTTCTCGAAGCTGTACCTATAAAAATTCTATAATTCCCCTCCTGTATTGCTTCCTCAAGCCCATCCATCCATTCCAGCCCATTTGGCAAAGTCAGCGTATCCGTAAAAGTCACATTATCTACATAATCTTTCCCATCATTTGAACCATTCCCTTCACTTGTCAATTTTATGGTATAGGTCATACCGCTATAAACCGTAGCGTTCAAATCATCTGAATAACTAAAAGTACCGCCACTACCCCCTGTCTTTGTCAATGAGTAATCAGCAGTTTTTGTTGTCCACTCAATTTCCTGACATTCATATTCATTTTCTGTTGGCCAGTGGATTTCCGGGACATCACTGTTATTTAAAATTTCTCCAAATATCCACACCTTTCCTCCACCTGACGTAGGGCTGTCATATAAGGTATCGATATAAAAATTCATGGTCATGCCCGCGATCAGACTTTCACCAGTAATCTCCAGGCAATAAAACCCCCGAAAATAATCTTCTCCATTAACTGCATGAATTGTAATAGAAATCTTTTTATCTGTCGTGTTTCCAGACGAATCTGTCAAATATACCTCCTGTGTTTCCATTCCCCCGTCATAAAGCAATCCATCATCATTTTCAAAATAAACATACACGCGAACTGTTACATCATCTAAATTGGCTGAATCTGTAACCTCCAGGACAAAATTGGTTCTTTCTGACTGTCCGGTGAGCCGCTCTGCGCTTTGTCTGGCGCCAAGAGTGAGTGTTATCCCACTTTTCTCTACTTCTGTTGCTGCCGCAGTTCCATCTTTTTCGGATTGTGTCAATGTCAGGCCATCTCCCAGCAGTGTATTATAGAATACATCCTCTGTCACACTCACACTTTCATTTGTAAATAACATCAATGCGCTTACCATAGAACTCTGGCCATTCACCTCGGCAAGACTTATACAATCACTAAATGCTCCTGCTCCCATGTTCTCTATGTTTGATGGAGCAGCAAAAGTTACATTCGTTATACCTGCGCAATTCTGAAAAGCGTAATCTCCAATGCTTATCATGCTGCCAGGTATCTCTATGCATTCCAGACTTATACAATCCTGAAATGCATAATTCCCGATGCTCGTCAATTCTTCCGGAAGTGTTATGCTTGTCAAACCTGTGCAATTCTGAAAAGCGTAATCTCCAATGCTTATCGTGCTGCCAGGTATCTCCATGCATTCCAGACTTATACAATTCTGGAATGCATAATTCCCGATGCTCGTCAATTTTTCCGGGAGTGTTATGCTTGTTAAACCCGTGCAATTATAAAAGGTATAAGTTGGAATGTTTGTTACACCATCAGGTATTGTTATACTCGCAAGGCTGCTGCATCCATAGAAGGCATAGTTGCCAATATTCGTTACACCATCAGGAAGCGTTATATTTTCCAGACTTGTGCAATTCCGAAAAGCGTAATTCCCAATGCTCGTCAATTTTTCCGGGAGTGTTATGCTTGTTAAACCCGTGCAATTATAAAAGGTATAAGTTGGAATGTTTGTTACACCATCAGGTATTGTTATACTCGCAAGGCTGCTGCATCCATAGAAGGCATAGTTGCCAATATTCGTTACACCATCAGGAAGCGTTATATTTTCCAGACTTGTGCAATTCCGAAAAGCGTAATTCCCAATGCTCGTCAATTTTTCCGGGAGTGTTATGCTTGTTAAACCCGTGCAATTATAAAAGGTATAAGTTGGAATGTTTGTTACACCATCAGGTATTGTTATACTCGCAAGGCTGCTGCATCCATAGAAGGCATAACTGCCAATACTCGTCACACTTTCCGGTACTGTAATCTCTGCCAGACTCGTGCAACCATAAAAGGCATAGTTTCCAATGGTTGTCGCTTCATTTTCAATAACTACTGATGTAATAGAAGAACGATAGCTGTACCAAGGAGCGCCACCACTGGAATAGCTCGTCATCTCCCCCGTCCCTGAAATAGTCAGCACCCCATCCCCATCCAGCGTCCATGTCAGATTCGTGCCACAGGTCCCGCTGGCGACTATTGATGTGGCGGTTTCCTCCTCGCTGGCGGTGACGGCGTAGGTGGAAAAGTGCTCCGCGTCAAAGCTGACGGTGCCCTCCCCGGTTTCCGTATCCAGAAGCTCCGGTTCTCCCTCCTCAGGGACATAGTACACGGTGTAAACAGTGGTGCCCTTGCCATCGAATGAGGGGGAGACAAAGGTCACAGTGATGGTGTCCTCCTCCGGCTCGTACTCAGTGCCGTCCTCCAGAAGAATGGCAATATTCATGGCGAACAGGACGGTGGTATCCTCGATTTCCACATCATCCAGCAGGGAAGCCTCCACGCGGGCTCCCTCCGGCAGGAGACCGGAGACTGTCACAATAATATCATCGCAGACCGCTTCCAGTGTCTGTTCTGTCAGCTCCACTTCCGGCAGATTCTGATCCTCCTCCGAAATGATTTCCTCCTCTTCCATCAGGGCAGAGATCAGGCCGTAGCCGAGAATTGCAGCGTCCTCAATGGCATACTGGTTCTCACAGACGGCGTCCGCTTCCGCACCCTCTGTGCGGTAATCGCCCTCTATGACGTAAATTACGTTCGGAACCGGGGCAGCCTCTTCTGCGCCCGCGTCCTCATCCATGTCATCGTTCGTGTTTTCGAATTTTGATGAGTCATTTTCAGATTCGACTGTGTCTTCAGCCTCTTCCGGTTCAGCCTCCCTATCTGTTGAAGCTTGCCCATCTGTTGTGTTTTCCGGAGCAGAGCTGTTCTGTTCAGCCGTATCATTTTCAACTGTAACTGGCGTCTGTTCATCTGCGGCATTTGGCATATCAGCTGAATCTGTTTCCTCCGCGACGGCTGCTTCCACAATTCCCACTCGGTCCGCTTTTCCATCCTCATCTGTGTCAAAGAAAATCAGGTCTCCCGCCTCGGGAATGTAATCCCCGGCAGTGGCATACAATCCCAGCTCCTTCAGTTGCGCTGCCCAAGCATAGGCGCCGGAATTGACAGGAAATTCCTCCTCAGGAATCCCTGCGTAATGCACGCAAAAAGCAGCGAACATGGCGTCCCATTCGCCGTACTCATTGCCATACCAGGCGCCGTAGCGGGTATAGCCCAGCCTTATTTCCTCATCCTCCGCCTGAATAAAATTGGCGGTGCTCTCGGTGTAGCCCAACTGGCTGGACGCCACCTTCACCAGATTCCCGGCGAAATCCTCCTCCGATAAATTTCCGGGAAGGGAAGCCTCCCAATCCTCCGCAGTCTCCACATCAGCGGTCACATCAGAATAACAGGCTACGCTATGGGTGTGCTCCTCCAGTTCACAGGTCAGCACCAGCTCATAACAGTCAATTGTGTGGACATGGGGTGTGTCAGACGTTTCATCGTCCGATGGTATTTCTTCCTTTTCTGGCGTTTCACCGGTTTCTGCCTCTACATCTGTACCGGTTATTTCATCAGACGGCGTTGCTTCTTCATTTTCACTCGCTTCCTCGCTATCCGTCTCTGCATTATCGCTAACTGTTTCATCTGACGCTGGTGCTTCTTCATTTCCGGATACATCTCCAGCCTCCGACTCTACATCTGTACCGGTTGTTTCGTCAGTCGGCATCACTTCTTCATTTTCACTTGCTTCTCCGATCTCTATCCCTGCATCAGCACTAACTGTTTCGTCAGACACTTGTGCTTCTTCATTTCCGGATATGTCTTCGGCCTCTGTTTCTCCATTCGTACCAGTTGCTTCATCTGCCACTGACATTTCGCCAATTTCGGAGGTCGCACTGATCTCTGATGACTGTTCGTTTTCCGTTTGCTCTACAGCCGATGGTATCTCCCCGACCTCCGCTGTTTCATTTACCACAGCCATAATGCCGGATTCTACTGTAGCAGCTTCTGCCGTACTGGCTTCTTCTATATCGGCAGGTTTCTCCCCGCTCCCGGTATCTTCCCTGGTTTCTGCCTCATTTGCCGTCTCCTCCGGCACTTCTGTTTCAGGGCTTTTTATCTGCTCTCCAAGCACAGCGGGGTCAGAAGGCTTCGATACTTCCTCTTCTCCGTCTGCCTCCTGTGTCTCCGTTTCCTCTTCTTTTCCTGTCTCCTCCTGTGTCTCTGCTTCTCCTTCGCCTGTCTCCTCCTGCGTCTCTGTATTCTCTTCCCCGTCTGCTTCTTCCGCGGCACCCCCGTTCTCTTTCTCCAGCCATTCCAGCAGATCCTCCACTGTGATTTCTTCCCCATCCAGAGCGTCCTCATAACCGCAGACCAGTTTCAGTTCATAGCAGTCCGCAGTATGGGTATGCTCCTCATAGCCGCAGTAGGTCCCATTGGTCAGGGCAATTCCGGTATAATGCAGCCGCCAGGTGACACCAGACGTCACCAGCATCGCCAGCAACAGCAATATTCCGGCCTGTTTCAGCCGCTCATGCCGTTCTTTCCTGAATTTTTCTATGTAGGCGCTCACAATATTTTTCATTGCCCTCTCCTTTTCTGACAGAATCCGTGAAGCGATTTTTTCCTTAAATCAACAGATATCTCTTTTAAAGCCAATGGTCCCGCACCATTTTTTACTGTATTTATCATCAGCGAATCCATGCCAGCCGTCGAAGCGGGAAAATTCTCATAACAAC
>JAJQID010000173.1 GCA_021199405.1 Lachnospiraceae bacterium | reverse complement strand
GAGCAATCATGACCCGCTGCCGCATCCCGCCGGAAAGCTCGTGGGGATATTTTTGGCACAGAGCCTCCGGATCAGGCAGGCCAACATCTGTCAGAGCTTCTACAACCCTTTGATGAATTTCCTCCTTATTAAGAGAAGTATGAAGCTTTAATGTCTCCCCGACCTGTGCTCCAATTTTCATGACCGGATTGAGGCTTGTCATTGGTTCCTGAAAAATCATGGAAATATCATTTCCCCGGATGAGGCTTAGTTCCTCCTCACTCATGGACAGAATTTCACGCCCCTCAAAGAGAATACTTCCGCCTGTCACATGGGCGTCTCTGGACAAAAGCCCCATGGCTGCCAGCGCTGTCATGGACTTCCCGGATCCTGATTCCCCCACAATTCCCAGAATCTCCCCTTCCTCCAGAGAGAATGAGATGTCGTTCACCACGGTCTGCATGACAAGCTCCCGGCTGCCCTTTACTTCCTCCGGAAACGCAATAGATAAATGTTCCATTTCAAATAAATTGTTTCCCATAAAAGCTCCTGTCAGATCAATACTACAACTTTACGGAACAGAGTGGGAAAAGGAATAAACTGTTGAGCGATTTCTGTGTTGCGGAGATGAGACTAAGGAAAAGTGGAAGCCTTTGCTGAACACTTTTCCTGCTTTAATGGCTCATCGAAGCGTTTAGCACAGCATGAGCGCAACAGTTTATTCCTTTTCCCGCGACCCTGTTGCGTCTAGTTTCTCTGCATCCCCCTCAGCCCTTCACTGATCAGGCTGAACCCCAAAATCATCAGAATAATCGTCACCCCTGGCGCAATCGCGTACCAGGGAGCCACATACAGATAGGACTGCGCCTCCGACAGCATTCGTCCCAGACTGGCGTTGGGCGGCTGTACCCCAAGCCCCAGATAGCTCATACTGGCCTCCGCCAGCACCGCATTATTGAACCCGATGGCGGCGCTGGTCAGCATACTGACGAAAGAGTTAGGCAAAATATGTGCAAAAATAATTCTCAGAGTCCCCACTCCGGTGACCTTTGCGCTTCGCACAAAGTCCAGCTCCCGGCAACGAATCATTTCACTGCGGACAATACGGGCGAAGCTGGGAATAAATAAGATTCCCAGAGCCAGAATCAGATTTTCCGTGCCCTCCCCCAGAAAGCTGATGAACAATAACGCCAGCAGAACGCTGGGAAAGGAGAGCAGTACATCATTTAACCGCATGACGATCTCGTCCAGCAAACCGCCGAAATAGCCGGTGAATGCGCCTACGATGGTGCCGCCCACGGCGCCGATCAGTACAGTAGAGGCTGCCACCAGATATGTGATGCCGCTGCCGTTCATGATCCGGCTTAAGATATCCCGGCCGAAGTTGTCCGTTCCCAGAGGGTGAGCCAGACAGGGCGCCATATTGACGGCGGAGGCATTCATGGCCGTGGGAGAGTAGGGCGTCCAGAAGTGTCCGATGAGAGCCATCAATGCCAGAGCAATGCTCAAAGTCAGGCCGATGATCAGGCTGTAATTATGCTTTTTTTTCATTCTGGGGACTGTTCTGCCGGCTGAAAAATCCGTGTCGCCGTTATGAGGATGACGACGAGGCTGCCCGGAAATCTGTTCGTTCATAAAATGCCTCCCTTCGTCACGACGTTGTCCGGACCCGCGGATCCACAAACTGATACAGAATATCTACGATAAAATTAATAATTACCACCACCGATGTAATATAGGTCACAATAGCCTGTACCACCGGATAATCCCTGGAGGAAATGGAAGTGACTAAAAGCCGGCCCATTCCCGGAAGGCCAAAGACCTGTTCCACCACAATGCTGCCCGCCAGAATTTCCGCGATGACCATGGCAAGAAAGGTGATCACGGGAATCAGGGCATTTTTCAGCACATGGCCGTAGAGAATACGAAAGGAGCGCGCCCCTCTGCTGCGGGCAGTGCGCACATAATCCTGATTCAATTCACTTAAAATGGAATTGCGCAGAAACTTGACCACCATGCCAATCTTTGGCAGGGCGACAGCGATGGCGGGAAAAATCATGTACCGGACACAGCCGGCGAAATCCTCGAAAGGGTCAATAAAAGCGCCGGGCTGAAACCATTTCAGAACCAGGCCGAAGAGATAGGTCATAAGCATTCCCAGAAAGAAGGCTGGAACAGCCATGACAATCTGACTCAGCTGATTGATCAGTGTGTCCAGCCATTTCCCAACGTACATGGCGCTCAGAATCCCCAGCGGAAGAGAAATGATCAGTATCAGAAGAAAGGACATGACCGCCAGAAGCAGGGTCACCGGAAGTCTTGTGGCTAAAAGCTCCGCAACGGTGACGCCGCTGTACTGATAGGATTCACCGAAATCCCCCCGCAGGGCTGAGCTGAGCCATTGAAAATAACGCACAGGGAGGGGGTCATTTAAGCCCATTTCCTCCCGCAGTGCTTCCACCTGCTCCTCGGTCGCATCCATGTCCAGCCTGGATAAAGCCGCATCGCCGGGAATCACGGTAAACGCCGCAAAGGTGAGCAGGGTGATTAACAACAATGTCATAATGAGAGTGATAAATTTTCTGATAAAATAATGAAGGCTCATAATCAGTACCCATGGGGGCTATTTCAATATCAGGTCACATACATAAAGGAAATCGACAGCCGCCTGAACGGACAAAACAGATTTGCATCATTATGTGACCGTTAAATTATTTCATTCATCTGACACCATATAGATGGTGGACATATCCCACGCTGAAGTAGGATAGAACACATAACCGGCATAATCTGAGCTGACCGCCACAAAGTCCGCCGGATCTTCGATATAGACGGCAACGGCGTTCTCCGCCAGGTTGATCTGCATCTGCTTGTACAGGTCAGCCTTTTCGTCTGTATCAATGGAAGCTAATGCCGCTTCCAGCAAAGCATCGTATTCCTCGTTGGAATAATTGAAGAAATTATTGGAGGCGTCGGACTTGTATCTTGCCAGCCAGTCACTGGGGTTTAAATCTCCGTCAAAGCTGATGACGGTAGCCTGGTAATCCCGGCCCCGGTATACATCGGACAGCCAGGTGCTCCACTCCACCTCCTGGATGGTCACATTGATGCCCACCTCTTCCAGCTGACTGGCAATGATCTGTGCCGTATCCACATGCTGGGAATAGGAGCTGGGAACGCTGATGGTCAGATCAAAGCCGTCGGCGTAGCCGGCCTCAGCCAGAAGCTCCTTTGCCTTCTCCACATCATAGGTGTACATGTCGGCGGTGCTCTCCTCGTACCAGGTCGTCAGCGCGGGGATCATATGGGAGCCGATGATCTCGCTGGCGCCGTCGAACAGGAACTGGTTGATTTCCTCCCGGTTGACAGCATAGCACAGGGCCTGACGCACACGCACATCGGACAGGGGTTCATACTCATGGTTCAGAAACATGGCGTGAACCAGATGCATGGAGCCCTCCACGACATTGAACTGGTCGCTGTACTGGGCCTCAAGGGTCTGCACCTGAGAGGTGGTCAGATAATTGAGGATATCGATGGTGCCCGCCAGAAGCTGAGTGAAGGCGGTCTCTGTGTCTGCGATAAATTTAAATTCTACCTGATCCAGGTAAGCCGCGTCTCCCCAGTAATATTCGTTTCTCTCCAGAATCAGATTCTGACCTACGGAATAGGAAACATACTTAAAGGGACCGGTTCCGATGGGGTTGCCCGCCGGGTCGTCGTTGGATGCCGGAATGATGGCTACAGTCAACTGAGCCAGAAATTCGGAATTGGCTTCCGTCAGATAGATACTGACCGTATTTTCATCGTCAATGACGACCGAGTTCACTGCTGTTGCGAAGGAGGAAGATTCGCCCTGAAGCTGGGCATAGCGTTCGATAGAATATTTGACGTCTTCCACGGTCACAGCTGTTCCGTCACTGAATAAAATGCCGTCTCTTAAGGTGAACGTATAACACGTCGCATCCTCTGAGATCACGTAACTGCTGGCGACCGCCGGTGTCAGATCACCGTCGGAAGTGGCCTTGACAAGGCCTTCGTACATATTGAACACCACACTTCGAGTTCCTGCGTCCGTAGTTTCATGGGGGTCAAGACTTACCAGGTCCTGCGTCATGCCGAGCACAACGCTGCCGCCTGTCGTAGGTGTACCATCTGAAGAAGTATCAGATTCCGTAGAAGCATCGGCGTTTTCTGAATCAGCGTCCGAAGTGGAACTGCTTTCAGAAGAGGCCGAATCATTGGCCTGTGTATCGGAGCTCTTGCCGCCCTGGCTGCAGCCGCCAAGTGCAGCAGAGACGAGAAGGGCCAGTGCGCAGAAAAGAACAAGTTTCTTTTTCATGTGAGTTACCTCTCTAATCTCTAATATTTCTCCCATTATTTGATTGTCCAGCTCAGTGTACCTCTTTTTCAAAAAAAAAGCAAGACTGTCCTTGCTTATCCCTGAAAAATGTAGCAGTGTCGGTGGTATGAAAGAATGGATTGACCCTGTGCCGGCATGATGCAAACTGAAATGTGCAGAGAAATGGCAAAACGGTGGTGGTAATTGTAACCTTTCAATGATATCATGAGTACACACCTGGAGTGCGTACCTTTTACGTAAGAGAGTCTGTGTGCTCCTTACGTATGAGCTTTACATGATATGGAAGGGGAACAGACATGATCGGAACAAAACTGAGGATATTACGGCAGCAGAATCATTTATCACAGGAAAAACTGGCGGAGGAGTTGGGCGTTTCCCGCAATACGGTCTCCAAGTGGGAGTCGAATGTCTGCGATCCGGATATCGAAAATCTGAAAGCATTGTGTCAGTATTTTCACTGCAATGTGGCGTATTTTCTGGATCAACAGCAGGAGGATGGAGGTGTTTCACACGATGACGCAGATCAGAGTGATGCTGGAAGGTCACAGCCGGGCGGTTTCTGTGATCACTGGATGGAGCTTCTGCTTTTTGTGGAGATTGTATTTTTCCTTGGGCTGTATATTCTTTCCTGGGTGGTGCCTTCAAAGCAGTGGATTACGCGAACGGGTCAGGCACCGGTGGAGATTTCTTTCCTGGCAGAAACAGAACAGGGCTCAGATGGAGATTCAAATGTATCGTCAAATAGGGATACCGGGCAGGAGTCAGCTGACAATCAGGAGACATACAACTCGTATATCGACACAAAAGGCTTCTTTCCATTCATGAGCACTTACCATCTGTGGCCGGTTGCGGTGATCGTAGCGGCGGATGCAGTAATCAATGTGATCCTGATTGTACGCAAAAGGAACAGAACACAGGGAGAAAATGCACGCATGGGAGGGATATACAGGAAGGGGAAACGGGAGGATTAAACGGGAGATACGAGATCAGTCAGGAGAACAAATCGCAGGAAAATCTTAAGAATTCGAACATTGACGTCTTTGATATGCGGATGCTGCAATCAGCGCAATAAACAACAGAAGGGGTTCTCAGTAAGCAGGAGGACGAGCTATGGATATAATGTCGCTCCCCGTGTGGAAGCGTGGGTTGAAATTTATGAGGAAATCCGTTTTGGCACTGTTGCTATTGCTTGTACTTGTACTAGGCTGCACAGCCTGCAGTAAGTCAGAGACAGCCATTGAAGTGTCGGAGCCTATCATTATGGGCACAGGATATTTTGGTGATTATGTCCTCCTGCTGCGTCTTTATGAAGGAAAATATGAGAGCGATTATTCCATTGGCCCCGGTTTTGGCCCGAACTGGACGGGAGAGTATGAGCTGGTGGTCATGGAATCCGGCAGCGACACGGTTTTAAGCCGGTATCAGCTCACTGAATGGAATGAAAACCTCTGCTTTCAGGAAAGCTTTGACTTGCAGGTGACAGACCTGAATTCCGACGGCTGTATGGAGGTGCTGATCGGCCAGTACGGGGCGTCCAATTTCAATCTTTACAAAATGTATTATATCGATGCTGATCTTCAGATCGGCTACTATTCGCAGATCGGAGAGCTGACCATCAGCAGTCAGGATCTGTCCCCCGCTCTGGAGGTTTCCGGCGACAAAGTTGTCTATTCCGTTTATGACAACGCCAGGGGAGAAATGGTCACCGGGGAGATTGACATAACGGCGCTGTATCTGCAGGAATACTAAGAATCATCGAAAAGAAATGCCTGATAGGACATGCCCAATGGGATAATCAGGGAAATGAATTGTACACATAATTCAAACAATTTGTGAGGAATTCATTTTACACATAAAGAATCAAAAATAATTTCTAAAAAGGTTGCAGGAGATTCAATAAAGAATTGTTCCTGCAACTTTTTATTATGGAAAAAACAGATCGATAAAATCAGACAATTTAAATAAAATAATAAAATAGACAAATTATCAGACAGCTTGAAAGAAATTGGGTATTTACAAATGAAGGAAAGGGAAGTATAATACAAAAAGCGCGAACACGATATACGTGTTAACATATTGCGCGAAGCGCACACTGCGCGTCAGCGCATGAATTCAGGAGATGCCTGAAAGGCGTACAATATTGGATAAAAATGGTTGATGAGCCGCCGGCCTCAAAGAAGAGGCAGCAGCCTGTCGCCTTTTCTTATGCCTAAAATCAGCAAAAACCTTAAAAAAGGAGAAACCCCATGTTTGATGTAAAGAGAGAAGTCCCCGTGGCTCCCCTGTATGACCCGGCCTTCGAGCATGACAACTGCGGCATCGGCGCCTGCGTCAATATCAAGGGTATCAAGACCCGCGAGACCGTGGAGAATGCCCTGCAGATCGTGGAGACTCTGGAGCACAGGGCTGGCAAGGACGCGGAGGGAAAAACCGGCGACGGCGTCGGCATCCTGACCCAGATTCCTCACGCTTTTTTTAAGCGTGAAACCGAAAAGCTGGGCTTTGACATCGGCGGAGAGAGAGAGTACGGCGTCGCCATGTTTTTCATGCCCCAGGAGGAGATGCCCAGAAACCAGGCCAAGAAGATGTTTGAGATCATTGTGGAGAAGGAGGGTCTGAAATTCCTGGGCTGGCGTGTGGTGCCGACGCACCCGGAGGTGCTGGGACATAAGGCGTTAGAGTGCATGCCCTACATCATCCAGGGCTGTGTGCAGAAGCCTGCCAATGTGGCGAAGGGCATCGATTTTGACCGTAAGCTCTA
>JAJQID010000116.1 GCA_021199405.1 Lachnospiraceae bacterium | reverse complement strand
GCAATAAGGATGAGCTTTTAGATATTTACCAAACCGGCACAGGAAAGATCAAAATCCGCGGGCGTGTCCAGGTGGAAAAGAAGAAAAATGGCCGGATCAATATTGTTGTCACGGAGATTCCTTATACCATGATTGGCAGCGGAATCGCCAAATTCCTTCAGGATGTGGCGGCTCTTTCGGAAACCAGAAAGGCCAGCGACATCGTGGACATCTCCAATCAGTCTTCCAAGGACGGTATCCGCATCGTCATTGAGGTCAAACGGGATACTGACACAGAGAATTTCATCAATATGCTTTACAAAAAGACCCGGCTGGAGGATACCTTTGGCGTCAATATGCTGGCCATCAAGGACGGCAGACCGGAGGTTTTAAGCTTAAAGCAGATCATTGCCGCCAATGTGGACTTCCAGTTTGAGTTCACCCGGCGCAAATATACCACACTTTTAAATAAAGAGCTGGAGAAAAAGGAAATTCAGGAGGGTCTGATCCGGGCCTGCAATGTGATCGATCTGATTATTGAGATTCTGCGGGGCTCCCGGGATCGGAATATGGCGAAGGAATGTCTGGTTAATGGCGTAACCAAGGGCATTAAATTTAAAAATAAGGGTTCAGCGGTGATGGCCAGCCAGCTGAATTTCACGGAAAAACAGGCCAACGCCATTCTGGAGATGCGCCTGTATAAGCTGATCGGCCTGGAGCTGGAGGCTCTGATTAAGGAGCATGAGGAGACGCTGACCAATATCTACCGCTATGAGGATATTCTGGAAAGGCGGGACTCCATGGCTCAGGTCATTATTCAGGAGCTGGACAGCTTTAAAAAGGACTATAAGAGAGCGCGCCGCACCACCATCGAGAATGCCAGAGAGGCCGTTTTTGTGGAGAAAAAAGCGGAGGAGGCCGATATCTATGTGATGATCGACCGCTTCGGCTATATCCGGGGAGTGGATGAGCCCACCTTTGAGCGGAATAAGGAAACGGCATTCGCGGAAAACCGCTTTGTATTTCAATGTAAAAATACCGGCAGGGTGTGCCTGTTTACAGACAAGGGACAGATGTACACTGTCAAGGCGTCGGACATCCCCTGCGGAAAGTTCAGGGATAAGGCCCAGCCGGTGGACAATATCAGCGCGTATTCTTCTGAAAATGAGACTATAGTGTTCGCTGCGAGTCAGTCGGATATCAATCTCTACCGGCTCTGCTTTATCACGGCCCAGGGCATGGGCAAGTTAGTGGACGGCGGAGAGTTTGATGTGGCAAGGAAAAGTGTGGCGGCTACAAAGCTCCAGGAGGGGGATTCTGTCATAAGCGTCATAATTTATAAGGATCAGAAGCATATTGTGCTGAGGTCGAAGGAGGGATATTTCCTGCGCTTTGCCATGGAGGAGATCCCGGAAAAGAAAAAAGCGGCTGTGGGCGTGCGCGTGATGAAATTAAAATCCACGGATGTACTGGACGAGGTCTATTATTTGAAGTATAATGACAGCACGGTTATTTCCTATAAGGAAAAGGAGATTGATCTTTCCAGGCTAAAGCTGGGAAGGAGAGATACCGCAGGCGTTAAGGTGCGTGTGTAATGGAAGAATGTTAACATCTGATCTGCTGCTGGAGATTGGAGAGGCCGGCGAAAGACGGAAGCTGTCATTCCGGACCGGGAAAGGACAATGAATGAGAGTCATTGCGGGAAAAGCCAGAAGGCTGCCCTTAAAAACTGTGCCGGGGTCTGATACCAGACCTACGCAGGACAGAATCAAGGAAACCCTGTTTAATATTCTGATGCCGGATCTTCCCGGCTGTATCTTTGTGGATCTTTTCAGCGGCAGCGGCGGAATCGGCATTGAGGCTCTAAGCCGGGGAGCGCGGAAGGCCTATTTTGTGGAGCATTCTCCGAAGGCTATGGCCTGCATTCAGGAAAATCTGGCATTCACCAGGCTGGCCGGACAGGCGGTGACCCTGAAAATGGACGCGGCTGCTTCTCTGCATCATATTCTGGAAAAGGAAGTGGATATTATTTTCATGGATCCGCCCTACGGGCAGGGCCTGGAAAAGCAGATGCTCACTCTTTTCAGAGACAGAAGCTTTGTGACGGAGAATACGGTTATTATCGTGGAGGCGACTCTCGACGAGGACTTTTCCTATGTGCCGTCTCTGGGTTTTGAGGTATACCGGGAAAAGAAATATAAGACCAACAAGCATGTCTTTATCAGGAGGAGATGAAATGAAGAGGGCAGTTTATCCGGGCAGCTTTGATCCGCTGACCTACGGGCATCTGGATATTATCAGGCGTGCGGCGGGAATTTTTGATGAACTGACAGTGGCGGTTTTAAATAATAACGCAAAATCTCCATTGTTTTCTGTGGAAGAACGTGTTAAGATGATTGAGGAGATGACGAAGGATATCGCCAATGTGGAGGTGGATTCCTTCTCCGGTCTTTTAGTGGATTACGCGGCAGCTCATGATATTCATGTATCCGTCAGAGGACTGCGTGCGGTCACGGATTTTGAGTATGAGCTGCAGGTCGCGCAGACCAATCGGCTGCTTTCCAGAGGAGAGCTGGACACCTTCTTTCTGACCACCAGCCTGGAGTACGCTTATCTGAGCAGTTCCGTGGTGAAGGAGATCGCAGAGTTTCATGGAAATCTGGATCGCTGTGTGCCGGAGTATGTGGAACAGAGATTATATGAGAAATACGGACATAAATGCTGATATATGCAGCCGATGAAAAGCAGCGGATTCATCGGGAATTCAGAAGGATGTGAGCTTCAATACATAAATATGGAAGGAGTGGATACCAAATGGCTTCAAGAATTGAACAGTTGATTGAGGAGATTGAGAGCTACATTGATACCTGCAAGCCGCAGGCCTTTTCCAAGGATAATATCATAGTGGACAGGAATCATATAGAGGAGCTTCTGGATGAGCTGAAGAAGAAAACTCCGGAGGACATCAAGCGCTATCAGCGGATTGTGGCGCAGAAGGACGCGATCCTGGAGGATGCCAGGGCCAGTGCTCAGGCTCTTGTGGACAAGGCTACGATTCAGACCAATGAGCTGGTCAGCGAGCACGAGATCATGCAACAGGCTCATGCCAGAGCTCAGGAGGTGGAGCTGATGGCCCGCCAGAAGGCACAGGAGCTGATTGATGCTGCTGCCATGGAGGCCAACGAAATGCGGATGGCCGCCGTGCAGTACACGGATGATCTGCTGGCCAATATTGAGAATCTGCTGTCTCATTCCATCCAGACCACCCAGAGCCAGTATGAAAATCTGAATACCAGCCTGAATCAGTACCTCAATGTGGTCGTCGCCAACAGGGAGGAGCTGCGTCCCACTGAGGAGCATGTGGAGCAAAAGGAGGAGGAACCGGCGCCCGGGTCATCCACAGGGGAGATTCCGCTGGATCTGCTGTGAAAGTGTCGTCCGTTTGTAAACAGAAGATGTAACAGGGTTTATGGGAAGCCGGTAGAAGTACCGGCTTTCTTGTGTAGTAACATCACATCAGAGGAAAATACGCAATGCACTCAATTCTAAAAAATAAAAAAGCCTGCCTTTTCGACATGGACGGGACGCTTCTGGATTCCATGTACGTGTGGAAGGTGGTGGATGAACACTTCTTCGGCATGTTCGGCATGGAGGTTCCGCCCACTTTGCAGCAGGAGATCGGTGGCATGAGCTTTACAGAAACTGCCGCATACATAAAGGAGCAATATCAGATTTCCATGACGGGGGAGGAAATACGGGATTTATGGAACCGGCTGGCTCAGGAAGAGTACGCCCATCATGTGGTCTATAAGCCCGGAGCCCTGGAGTTTTTGCAGTATTGCCGGGAAAAGGAGATGAAAACGGCGATCTGTACCAGTAATTCCCGGGAGCTTTTGCAGGCCGCTGACTCCAATCTGAACCTGTCGCGGTACATTGACGTGTTTGTCACTGCCTGCGAGGTGGAGCGGGGCAAGCCCTTTCCGGACGTGTATCTGGCAGCTTCAGAAAAGCTGGGAGTGAGGCCGGAGGAATGTCTTTGCTTTGAGGATATTCTGCCGGGGGTCCGGGCAGGACGGAATGCCGGGATGGAGGTCTGCGCAGTGGAGGATGAGCATTCAGCGTCAGACAGGCCGCAGATCAGAGACACGGCGCAGCTTTTTATCGCGGATTACCATGAACTGATGACGGAATAGACTTGATGATGAAAAGAGGATAAATATCGTGCTTCGTCGAATATTAGGTACCACGCAGGTCAAAAATACCTATCGTTATATTGATACTCAGAAAAAATATGAGATTATCCGAACCGCTCTTTTGTTTGGAGTGTCTCTTTCTCTGTTTGCAGGCGGATATGTGGCGACAGAAACCAGAAATAATCTGCTGACTGTAGTTGCCATTCTGGGCTGTCTTCCGGCCAGCAAAAGTCTGGTGTCGGCCATCATGTTCTGCAGATTTCACAGCGCCTCCGGGGAGGTGCATCAGGCAGTGTCTGCCTTTGATGAGAGCCAGGAAACTCTGTATGATCTGGTGTTTACCACCCAGAAGGTAAATTATGTAGTGGATCACTGCTGTCTGATCGGCAATGAGCTGGTATTTCTGGCTCAGGAAAGGACCGTAGATAAGAAGGGGCTGGAAGCTCATATACATGAAATGCTGAGAAAAGCTGGTGTGGGAAAGGTCAATATCGGTATTTTCACAGAGCTTCATCGCTATACGGACCGTTTGAATACACTGGCGGCTTCAGAGCGGGAGGAATATAAGGATGCCGCTCTTTTGCTGGAATCGCTGAAGGAAATTTCGCTGTAATTCAGAAGGGTTAAGAAAAGTCTGAATGAAAAGAGAAAGCCTTGTTTAGATATAGAATCTTAAAGGAAGTCATACACGAATGCAGGAAATCATTGTGGCCCCCCATCAGGCCAACCAGCGCCTGGACAAGCTGCTGCAGAAGCTTTTGCCGGGGGCGGAGCGGGGCTTTCTGTTTAAAATGCTCCGCAAAAAAAATATTACTCTGAATGGAAAGAAGGCGCAGGGAAACGAGACGGTTTTTCTGGAGGATCGCATCCAGTTTTATTTTTCTGAGGAGACCTTTCGCAAATTTGGAGGCAGGCAGGACAGCTACAGGGCTCAGAATGCTCTGAGACCTTATCTGGAGGCTTATGCGGCGTTAAAGGATATCGCGGTGATTTACGAGGATCTCAATATCATGATCTGTAATAAGCCGGCCGGAGTGTTAAGCCAGAAGGCGAAGGAAAACGACATGTCGGTCAATGAATGGCTGATCGGATATCTTCTGAGGACGAAACAGATCGATTCTGAGATTCTGGCCAGCTTTAAGCCCTCTGTCTGCAATCGTCTGGATCGAAACACCTCCGGCCTGATGCTGCTGGGTAAGACTCTTTCCGGCAGCCAGCATTTAAGCCAGTGGATTAAGGGAAGAAATATCAGAAAGTTTTATCGTCTTTTCGCGCTGGGAAAGGTGACAGAGCCATTTCACGTCAGGGGATATCTGACCAAGGATGAGAAAACTAACCGGGTCAGCGTCAGTGACAGACCTGTGACCGGCGGGGAGTTCATCGAGACGAAATGCACTCCTTTAAAGGTGTATGGGGATATCAGTTATCTGGAGGTGGAGCTTATAACCGGCAAGCCTCATCAGATCCGCGCCCATCTGTCCGGGCTGGGTCATCCTCTGATTGGGGATTATAAATATGGCCGGCGGGAGATCAATGAGACCTTTCGCAGGGCTTTTGGGGTGGAGAGCCAGCTGCTGCACGCTTACCGGCTGGAATTTCCCTCTGTGGAGGATGAGGAATATTCTGACTTGAGCCGGGCTGTGTTTTTTGCGCCTGAGCCGGAGGTCTTTGACAGAATCAGAAGGACGTATAAGGTTTAGATAAACATAACTGGAATGATGGAACAGGTAAAGATTTTTACAGCATCGGGAGGTGCCGGGTGGCTACCTGGAATTCGAGAGGTCTGAGAGGCTCTACTCTGGAGGAGCTGATCAACCGTACCAATGAAAAATATAATCAGGCGGGGCTTGCGCTGATCACAAAGGTGCCTACGCCCATCACGCCCATAGAGATTGATAAGGAGAGCAGGCATATTACGCTCGCTTACTTTGACCAGAAGAGCACAGTGGACTATATTGGGGCGGTGCAGGGAATCCCTGTCTGCTTTGACGCCAAGGAGTGCGCTCAGGATACCTTTGCTCTTGCCAATATTCACGAGCATCAGGTGAAGTACATGGAAGCCTTTGAAAAACAGGGCGGGGTGGCCTTTTTCCTGATTTATTATACGCACAAGGATATTTTTTATTATCTGCCATATGAGATGCTGGCCTGGTTCTGGGAGAGAGCGGCTCAGGGGGGACGCAGGAGCTTTCGCTATGAGGAGTTGAATCCGGAATATGTGCTGCCGCGGCATAAGGGAAACGGGGTCTTTGTGCCATGGCTGGACATGTTACAGAAGGATCTGGAGGACAGAGGATAGCCGTTGTTGAAGGACAGGTTGACATTTCGGAGGAATTGTGTATACTACTTAAGGGCACATCAGCACGCTATCAGATTAGCACTGTAATGTGCTAAAGCGGCAGGGATATTTTGGGAGGGGTAATTATGAGTTTAAATATATTGCACACTCCGGAGGGAGTGAGGGATCTTTATGGGGCGGAGCTGCGCCGAAAGCGTCAGGTGGAGACGGCGGTGCGTCGGACAATCGACAGCTTCGGCTATGAACCCATTGAGACGCCCACCTTCGAATTTTTTGACGTATTTTCCAGAGAGGTGGGCACGACACCCAGCAAGGATCTATATAAGCTTTTTGACAAGGATGGCAACACGCTGGTTCTCAGGCCGGATTTTACGCCCCCCATTGCGCGCTGCGCGTCCATCTATTTTATGAAGGATGAGAAGCCGCTGCGCCTGTCCTATGAGGGAAAGACTTTTACCAATGTGAAGAGTCTTCAGGGAAAGCTGCAGGAGGTGACCCAGATGGGAGCGGAGCTTCTGCAGGACGACTCGGTTCAGGCGGATGCGGAGATGATAACGCTTGTAGTGTCGGTGCTGAGAGCCTGCGGTCTTGAGAATTTTCAGGTTTCCGTGGGGCATATGGAGTATTTTAAGGG
>JAJQID010000255.1 GCA_021199405.1 Lachnospiraceae bacterium | reverse complement strand
TCAGGAAAAGCAGACGGTCATAGCCGGGCACCTCAAAGACGCTGACATGGGACAGCGCACCGCCGGTGCGCAGGCCAACCTCTTTATTTAAGACACTCTTTAAGAAGTTTTTGGTATCCACCAGGCCCTTCATATACATATCCACATCGCCGTCATGGGCCAGCTTCACAGCCTTTAAGGAAGCCTCGATCATATCCGGCTCATCGATGATCTCCATGCCTGTCAGATCCAGTCCGATCTCTTTCGCAATCGCCTCAATCTTTTCCTGATCGCCCACCAGCACCACATCCGCGATATCCTGCTCTTTGCAGGCTTTGACGCACTCTAAGACCGCACTGTCCTGGGCGGCGGCAATGGCGACCTTCTTTTTACTTAAGGTTTTCACCTTAGCCAATACATAGTCAAAATTCATTTTATACCTCACACAAAACATGCAGAAAAATCTGCCCTTGCACAAGGGACACGCCCTGCGGGTGCGGCAGATTTTTCTGTATGTTCATATTTTCTGTTATTTATTCGCCTTCGCAGCCTTAATAGCTTCTGTCAGCTGAGGCACGATCTTATTCAGGTCGCCCACTACACCATAGTCCGCCACATCAAAGATCGGGGCGTCCTCATCCTTATTGATGGCAATGATGATATCGGACTCTTCCATGCCGGCTACATGCTGGATGGCGCCAGAAATACCAATGGCAAAATATACGTTGGGACGAACAGTCTTACCGGTCTGACCTACCTGCAGATCCTTCGGCTTCCAGCCGGCGTCAACCACTGCGCGGGAGCAGCTGACAGTGCCGCCGATGGCCTCAGCCAGATCCTCCAGAATTTTGAAATTCTCCGGACTGCCCACACCGCGGCCGCCGCTGACCAGGATCTTGGCGTCCATGATATCAACGGTATTGGAAACCGCCTTGACCACCTCTCTGATCGTCACAAACTTATTGTTGACCGTAATTCCGGGGTTATACTCAATCACCTCGGCCTTCGCGCCCGCAACAGGAGTAATCTTCTGCATCACGCCGGGACGAACTGTCGCCATCTGCGGGCGATTATTGGGGCAGGCAATAGTAGCAATGGTATTGCCGCCAAAGGCCGGACGGGTCATCAGAAGCTGTTTGTGCAGCTGCTCCTTTCCGGGAACCGCTACCAGCGGGAAATCGCCGATATCCAGCTTCGTGCAGTCCGCGGTAAGCCCGGTGGCCACTCTCGCGGAAACAGTAGGACCCAGATCTCTGCCGATGGCGGTAGCTCCTACCAGCATAATATCCGGCTTAAACTCATTGATCACGCCAGCCAGTGCCTGAGCATAGGGCTCGGTTCTGTAGGTTTCCAGCTCCGGGTCGTCCACCACAATGACTCTGTCTGCACCGTACTCCGCCAGCTGATCCGCCATATCCTTTACCTGATATCCGACCAGCACCGCAGTCACGTCCGTATCCAGATCAGCGGCCAGCTCCCTGGCCTTACCAAGCAGCTCAAAGGCAATACCGCTGATTACATTATCTACCTGCTGGGCAAATACGTATACGCCCTTATATTCTTCTAAATTCATCCTTGTCACCTCTTATGATATCATAATAATTTATTTCTGATGATACTCCGGATTTCTTCGCACTTCGTGCTCTCGAAATCCTCAAAACATTCGAAATCCTACCCGTAGGGCATGCTTTGCAGCTCATTTTTCTACGAAAAATGGCCACTTTCTCATGTTTTGGCGGGTCGCAAAGTCAGTAATTGGAACGCGAGCGTTCCATTACTGACCTTTCGACCCTGGTATCATCAGATAATATGCTTCTCATCCAGCTTGCCCACAATGTAGCTGACCGCTTCCTCCGGGGACTCCGGCACTACCTTCTCTCCCGCGCCCTTGCGGACCTTGTCAGAGGCCTTCGCAATCTTGGTCGGGGAGCCGGCCAGTCCCAGATTAGAATCATCCACATCCACCAGGTCTTTTCTGCCCCAGGTAATAATCTCAGCCTGGCATGCGTCAAAAATACCGCCGGGAGTCATGTAACGAGGCTCATTCAGCTCGCTCAGAGCGGTGATCAGGCAGGGCATCTGCGCCTCCAGCACATGATATCTGTCGTCATACTGGCGCTGTACGACCACCTTGTTGCCCTCAATCTTAATATCCTGAGCATAGGAAATTACCGGAATACCCAGATGCTCCGCGATCTGCGGTCCTACCTGCGCAGTATCGCCGTCAATGGCCTGACGTCCGGTGATGATCAGGTCGTATTCCAGATTGCGGATAGCGCCTGCGACGGTGGTAGAGGTAGCCCAAGTATCCGCGCCCCCCAGCACTCTGTCAGTCACCAGAATGGCTTTGTCCGCGCCCATGGCAAGGGCTTCTCTCAGAGCGTCCGTCGCCTTGGGCAGACCCATGGTCAGAACAGTGACCTCCGCTCCATACTCATCCTTTAATCTCAGCGCCGCTTCCAGTCCGGCCTTATCATCCGGATTCATGATCGCCAGCATACCGGCTCTGTCCAATGTTCCGTCCGGGTTGAACTTTACGCCGCCCTTTGTATCCGGAACCTGTTTAATGCAAACAATTATTTTCATGTTATTTTTCCTCTCTTTAAAGATTATGTGACGCCTTACTTGAGCAGGGCGCCGCTGATGACCATTCTCTGCACCTCACTGGTGCCTTCATAGATCTCGGTGATCTTGGCGTCGCGCATCATACGCTCCACATCATACTCTCTGATGTAGCCATAGCCGCCGTGCAGCTGCACTGCCTTGGTGGTCACTTCCATCGCTGTTTCCGCTGCATACAGCTTCGCCATGGCAGCCTCCACAGAATAAGAGGTCTTCGGATCCTTCTTAAACTCATCCTTCTTCAGAGCGGCCTTGTATACCAGATTCTTCGCCGCCTCCGTCTTAGTGGCCATATCCGCCAGCTGGAACTGGGTATTCTGGAAAGCGCCGATGGCTTTGCCAAACTGCTTTCTTTCCTTTACGTAGGCAACTGTGGTCTCCAGAGCGCCCTCCGCCAGACCCAGCGCCTGCGCCGCGATACCGATACGTCCACCGTCCAGGGTATGCATGGCAATATTGAAGCCCTTGCCCTTCTGTCCCAGCAGATTCTCCTTCGGGATACGGCAGTCAGTGAAAATCAGCTCGTAGGTAGAGGAGCCGCGGATACCCATCTTATTTTCCTTGGTGCCAAAGGTAAAACCGGGTGTACCCTTCTCCACGATGAACGCGGAAATTTCCTTCTGCATGCGTCCCCGCTTTTCCACCTTGCCGGTCACCGCAATGACAATATAAACGTCAGCCTCTTTTCCGTTGGTGATAAAGCACTTGGAGCCGTTGAGCACCCACTCGTCGCCGTCCAGAACCGCCTTGGTCTGCTGTCCCTGGGCGTCTGTACCGGCGCCGGGCTCGGTAAGGCCGAAAGCGCCAAGCTTCTCGCCCTTGGCTAACGGCACGACATATTTCTGCTTCTGCTCCTCTGTTCCGTATGTCAGAATGGGATCGATACACAGAGAGGTATGCGCGGATACGATAACACCAGTAGTGCCGCAGACCTTGGAAAGCTCCTCCACACACATAACGTAGGTCAGCGTATCACAGCCCTGTCCGCCGTATTCCTTCGGAACAGGAATACCCAGGAAACCATATTTTGCCATCTTGTCTACAGTTTCACGGGGAAATCTTTCGGTCTCGTCCACTTCCTGCGCAAGGGGCTTTACTTCTTTTTCAGCGAAATCCTTGAATAACTGTCTCGCCATTTCATACTCTTTACTTAAAGTAAAATCCATGTCTTTTTTATCTCCTTCAAAAAAATAAAAATCCGGTTTCTGCCGCCAGTCTGCCGGCCGCCTTATTCAAGCACATACAGGCAGCCCGTATTCACAGTCTGCCTGATGTAATCTTTTCTGAAATCAGTTATACTTATAGAAGCCTTCGCCGGTCTTCACGCCCAGCTTACCGGCGCGCACCATCTTGCGAAGCAGCGGTGACGGGCGATATTTGCTGTCGCCGGTCTCCGCGTAAATGACCTCCATGATGGCCAGCACAATGTCCAACCCTATATAGTCGCCCAGCTGCAGCGGACCCATGGGATGGTTGGCGCCCAGTCTCATGGCAGTGTCGATGTCCTCCACGCTGGCCACACCGGCCTCATACACGCAGATGCCCTCGTTGATCATCGGAATCAGAATACGGTTCACTACAAAACCGGCTGCCTCATTGACCTCCACCGGCGTCTTGCCGATCTCTTCAGCAATGGCCTTCACCCTGTCAAAAACCTCATCGGTGGTGTTGGCGCCGCGAATGATCTCGATCAGCTTCATCACCGGAGCCGGATTAAAAAAGTGCATACCGATAACCGGTCTGTCCAGTCCCGCGCCGATCTCCGTAATGGAAAGGGAAGAGGTGTTGGTGGCAAAAATACAGGTGGCGGGAACGATGTCCTGCAGCTCCTTAAAGGTCTGCTTTTTCACATCCATTACCTCCAGGGCGGCCTCCACAATCAGATCTGCCTCCGTGCAGATATCCTTCACACCGGTGGTAATGTTGGCCAGAACCGCATCCGCCGCTTCCTGAGTCATCTTGCCCTTCGCGATTCTCTTCGCAAAGCTGTTCTCAATCTCCTTTTTGCCGTTTGCGGCAAACTCCTCGTTAATGTCGCACAGATATACCTGATAGCCGGGAGTCTGAGCAAACACCTGCGCAATGCCGGACCCCATGGTGCCGGCGCCGATTACGCCTACTTTCATAATAATATTGCCTCCTATTCATTATCCAGGCAGCTGTGCAGCCGTTTGTCTCCACAGCCGCCTTACATTACACATTCAGTGGCCTTTGACACCATCATCTGTTCAGGAAGGGCGCCTTCACCTTTTCTTTATTTTTATCCAGGAAAAAGGCCATGCCGTACTTCTGGTCCTCAGTTTCAAAGCAGTCTCCGAAGAGCTTCTCCTCAATCACAATGGCCTGATCCATGGGAGCCTCCAGTCCCTCATTGATGGCTTTCTTGCAGTTGCGTACCGCGATGGGAGCGTTCTTTGCAATGGTGGAGGCCAGCTTCCGCGCTGTCTCCATAAGTACCTCCTGAGCGGTTTTCACCACATTGCCCTCCGCGTCCGTCTCCGCCGCACAGACCTGATTCACCAGGCCGATCCGGTAAGCCTCCGCTGCCTTGATATTGCGGGCAGTGTATATCATCTGCTTTGCCATGCCAACGCCCACGATGCGGGCCAGTCTCTGGGTGCCGCCGAAGCCGGGGGTGATTCCCAGGCCAACCTCAGGCTGCCCGAATACCGCGTTCTCAGAGCAGATGCGGATATCACAGCTCATGGCCAGCTCACAGCCGCCGCCCAGCGCAAAGCCGTTGACCGCAGCGATGACTGGGATGGGCAGTGTCTCAATTTTGCGAAATACATCGTTGCCCTTTCTGCCAAAGGCCTCGCCCTCCTCTTTGGTCAGGCTGCTCATCTCTCCGATATCCGCACCCGCCACAAAGCTCTTCGCTCCTGCGCCGGTGATAATCAGACACCGGATGGTATCCAGGTCAATTGCGTTAATGGTCTGATCCAGCTCCTCCAGCACGGTAGAGTTTAAAGCGTTTAAAGCTCTCTCTCTGTTGATGGTCAGGACAGCCACGCTGCCCTGTTCTTCATATAAAACAAATTCCATATAAAAATAATCCTCCGGATTTTTACGGGATAGCAGATCAATCCATCTTTACAATCGTCGCACAGCCCATGCCGCCGCCGATGCACAGAGTTGCCAGGCCGGTCTTTGCGCCCCTTGCCTGCATCTCATACAGCAGGGTGACCAGAATACGGCAGCCGGAAGCGCCCACCGGATGTCCCAGAGCGATTGCGCCGCCGTTGGGATTCAGCTGCTTCTCCACATCGATGCCAAGATCTTTGCCCACCGCCACGGACTGAGCGGCAAAGGCTTCATTAGCCTCAATAATATCGAAGTCCTCGATCTTCATGCCGGTTTTGGCCATCACCTTCTTCGTCGCGGCAACAGGACCAATGCCCATAACCTCCGGACGAACACCTGCCAGCGCGCCTGTCACATAGGTAGCCATCGGCGTCACGCCAAGCTCCTTCGCCTTCTCCTCGCTCATGACCACGATAGCCGCCGCGCCGTCGTTGATGCCGGAAGCATTGCCTGCGGTCACATATCCGCCCGGATTGATGGGACGAAGCTTCTGCAGGCCCTCGATCGTAGAACCGTGACGGGGTCCCTCATCTACCTTGAACTCAATGGTCTCCTTCTTTTTCTTCACCATAACAGGAACGATCTCTTTATCAAAAGCGCCAGCCTTCTGAGCCGCCTCTGTCTTTAACTGGCTCTTTAAGGCAAATTCGTCGATTTCCTCGCGGGTCAGACCCCACTCCTCGCAGATATTATCCGCAGTCTTAATCATATGATAATCATTGAACGCATCCCAAAGCGCGTCCTTGATCATGGTGTCCACCAGAACGCCATTGTTCATCCTGTAGCCGTAACGGCCCTGGGGAACAGCATAGGGAGCCATGGACATATTTTCCATGCCGCCTGCCACAACCACATCCGCGTCGCCCGCCAGAATCATCTGCGCAGCCTGATTCACACAGTTTAATCCGGAACCGCAGACCACATTCATGGTCACTGCCGGCACCTCAATGGGAAGTCCTGCCTTGATGGAAGCCTGTCTGGCCACGTTCTGTCCCTGTGCGGCCTGAATCACACAGCCCATATAAACCTGGTCCACGTCCTCCGGTTTGATGCCTGCCCGGTTCACAGCCTCTTTGATCACGATTGCACCCAGATCCACCGCCGGAGTAGTGCTTAAGGTGCCGCCCATCGTACCGATGGCAGTACGGCACGCGCCTGCCAATACAACCTTCTTTGCCATAGTTCGTTCTCCTTCTTTCCTATAATATTATATTGTTATTTTTTTATCAATCGCAGGTATTTTACCATAAGGCGTCACATTATGCAACGCTTTCTTTTATATTTTTAAATTTTTTTTACATCCATACCGGACAAATACCCGCGAAATCCCCAAATTCAAAATTTTCGATTCATTTTTCAGACAACTTTTTCCGCGAAATTTTTCGGGGATTTTACCAAATTTTTCTTTTTATGTTCATTTTCGACAAAACGATTGTTCTCCGCCAAAAAAATGCAAGAATGGACAAATCCTGCGCTGCCGGATGTGGATAAAGTGGATAACTTTGTGTATAACTTGAAAAATCCGAAAATCCGGGGATATCCTTATGTGGACAACTTTGCACTTTTCCTCATCTTTTCGCGATGGCCTTTTCTCCTGGAATTCATTTTCTGACGCTTTTCCTGCAAAATGATTTGTGATTTTTGCTAATTTTTCATTTGTCAAGAACTTTCTGCATTTTTCTGTGGAAAAACTATTTTTTGAATTGTCTGATAATTGTGCACAATTCAAGGGTTGCCTGGCAGCAGCGGAAACAGACTTTTTATTTTGATGTATACCATCGGTCCCCGTTATAAAGTATCAGCCCTGCAGATACTCCCAGGCCGAAGTGGCCGCGTTGGCTCCGTCCGCAACCGCAGTGATGATCTGGCGCAGCTTCTTTGTCCGCAGATCTCCCGCCGCGAACAGTCCCGGCACCGACGTCGCGCAGTCCTCTCCCGCGACAATATATCCTTGCTCGTCCAACTGGGCCAGTCCCTGCACCAGAAACGTATTGGGCACCGTACCCACCGCCACAAACACACCCTGCACGTCCAGAAAGCTCTCCTCGCCGCTCAGTTTATTTCTGACGCGAAATCGCTCCACCTCATCCTTCCCCAGGATCTCCACCGGAAGGGTATTCCAGAGAATTTTCACATTGGCAAGCGCCTTCAGCCGTTCCTCCAGAACAGCTCCGGCCCGAAGGCTGTCGCGCCTGTGAATCAGGTACACCTTCTCGCAGAGACCTGCCAGATAAATGGCGTCCTCCACCGCGGCGTAGCTGCCGCCCACCACCGCTACAGTCTGTCCGCGATAAAGAGCGCCGTCACAGGTGGCACAGTAGGAAACACCCTTTCCTCCAAGCTCCTCCTCCCCGGGCACCTCCAGCTTTCGATTGACGGCGCCGCTTGCCAGAATCAGGGTTTTACTCTCCATCACCCCCTGGTCGGTGGTAATCCGAAATCCTTCCTTACTCTTTTCAATTCCTGTTACATCGCAGCAAACCGGCTCCTTCCCCATATCCGCCACATGCTTCTGGAATATCATTCCCATGTCAAAGCCGTTGGAATGAGGCAGCCCCAGATAATTGTCCACCTCATAGGTACTCAATACCTGGCCGCCTCCCATATAACTGGACTCCAGAATTTCCAGGTCCAGACCTGCCCGCAGCCCATAGACTGCCGCAGAAAGTCCCGCCGGCCCGGCGCCGATAATAATCATATCCTTCATTTTGCTGTTCCTCCTGTCCGCTTTTATTTCTCTCAATGATCCTGAAGCTGCTGTTCCCAGTGCCTCAAAGCGTGAATCTGCTGAAAGCATCCTGCATCCGAAAATTTTCTTCCTTATATCTGATCAGAAATGCTCTCGCCTCCGCGTGCGCCTCATCCACATCCTCCAGCATCCCCTCCAGATTGCTCTCATTGATCCCGCCGATTTTGGCAAAGAGCCGATAACAGTCCATTCTGTCGGCAAACTGCTCCCGCAGAATCTGCCAGGCTTCCTCGGATGCACAGCCCTTCGTATGATTTAACAGATACCCCTCAAAAGCCTTTCTCCCCGTCTCCCCCAAAAACGCCGGATTCAGCAGTCTCATGAAGCAAAGATACGCCTTCTGCTTTCTCTCATCCATGATCTGATCCTGCATCCGGATGCCGATGTCCTCCTCCCCGCAGAACACCAGGTCGTGGTAGCTCTCCTCGTCATTTTCCTGTAAAAAAGAACTCAGCCTCTGATCCCAGCGGGCAAACCAGCTTTCGCTGCCTCTTTCCATATCGTTCAGCAGATAATCCGCTTTCATGTGGCAGCACAGGGCCGCCAGCAAAATCTGAGCGTCCGGCAGAAGCTCCCCCAGCGCCAGCCGTTCCATGGATTTACAGCCCTTGAAAACGCCTGTCCCCAGCGATACCTTTCCGAAAGACAGTACCTCCTTCAGTCGTCCGCACTGAGCAAAGGCATAATCCTCCATACGCGTCACCGTCTCCGGCAAAACCGCCCGTTCCAGCATGGCCGATCTCAGAAATGCTTTTCTGCCCACTGCAATCACCGATCGCCCCTCAATCTCTTCCGGCACAGTCAGCACACTGCTGCTGCCGTTCCACCCGGTGACGGTCACACCCTCATTTTGGACAATATAATATAAAATTATGTTCTGAAGCTGTAATTTTCCGTTTTCCTGTTCCATGGTTTTATAAACCCTTTCCGCTCCTGTGTCCCGCTTTCTTCCATGAAGCAATCCGCCGGATTTATTATGCCATTGAGTGAAAATAAAGTAAAGTCCAAAAGCAGCAATCCGTTTTTGTTTCCTCATAAATTCTGACATTGATAGAACGGAAAATTACTGGTACAATAGACGGGGAGAAAGGAGAACTGCCTTATGTCCAATAAAATCTGCATTACCGGCGCCTCCCGCGGTATCGGCCGGGCCATCGCGGAGGCCTTTGCCAGGGATGGCTGGGAATTATACCTGATATGCAGGGAAAATCTGAAAATAATGGAAGAGACAGCTGAAGGCTGGCGGCGGGATTATGGCACAGACGCTGCCTGCTTCGCGATAGATGTGGCTGACGCCGCAGCGTATGAAGCGTTCTTAAAGGATCTGCCTGCCATGGATGTGCTGATCAATAACGCCGGCATTTCCTACGTTGGACTTCTGCAGGATATGGAGCTTTCCGACTGGCGAAGGGTAATAGACACCAATCTGACCAGTGTTTTTCTGAGCTGTAAATATCTGCTGCCCCGGATGCTGAGCCAGGGCAGCGGAAGAATCATCAATATTTCTTCTGTATGGGGAGAGCATGGCGCCAGCATGGAGGCGGCCTATTCTGCTTCCAAAGGCGCTGTCAACTCTCTGACCAAAGCGCTGGCAAAGGAAACAGCCGCAGGAAATGTACAGGTGAACGCCATTGCCTGCGGTCTGATCGATACCTCCATGAACGGCCATCTGTCCGAAAATGAACTGCAGAATCTGATTGCCGAAATTCCCGCCGATCGAATTGGCCGGCCCCAGGAGGTTGCCGCTTTGTGCCTGCAGCTTGCCAGTGCGCCGGAATATCTGACCGGACAGATTATTACTCTGGACGGAGGCTGGACGGTTTGATTCCGGATTGATTCCATCATTTTCATGAAACCATTGAAGCAATCATGGGCCTTGACGTATACGTCAAAGCCCATGATTCAATCCGTCAATTATCCATTGCAGATGAAACTTCTCATCCGATCTCAGACTCCCTGATCTTCTTGCGCAGCGGCAAAATCATACCGCTGGCCACGGACAGCTCGTCTACACCGCAGGTAAGGAAGAACTCAGTCATCTCCGGGTCCGCACCCAGCTCGCCGCAGATACCAGCCCAGATGCCCGCTGCGTGAGCGTTGTCGCAGACCATCTTAATGGCCCGCTTAATGGCCTCGTGATGAGGCTTGTAGAAACGATCCAGCTTATTGTTCTGACGGTCCACCGCCAGGGTGTACTGGGTCAGGTCATTGGTTCCCATGCTGAAGAAGTCCACCTCTTTCGCCAGCAGATCGCTGATCAGTACAGAGGCCGGCGTCTCAATCATGATACCCTGCTTGACGTCCTTATTGTAAGCAACACCTTCCCCGTCCAGTTCAGCCATGACTTCCGCCACAATTTCCTTAATATCCCGCACTTCCTCCACGGAGGTGATCATCGGGTACATAATAGCGATATTGCCGTAAGCGCTGGCTCGCAGCAGCGCGCGCAGCTGCGTTTTGAAAATTTCAGGCTGCTCCAGGCAGATACGAATGGCCCTGTAGCCCAGCGCCGGATTGGCCTCGTTGCCCAGATTGAAATAATCCACCTGCTTATCTGCGCCCAGATCCAGCGTCCGGATTACCACCTGCTTGCCTTCCATGCCCTCCGCTACAGCCTTATAAGCCTGAAACTGCTCTTCCTCTGTGGGGAAGTCGCTGGAGTTCAGGTACAGGAATTCGCTTCTGAACAGACCAATGCCCTCAGCGTCATTCCGTTTCGCCACTTCCATGTCGGCCACGCTGCCGATATTGGCAAACAGCTTCACATGTCTGCCCGCTTTGGTGACGGTCTCTTTGCCCTTCAGCTCCTGCAGAAGCGCCTTCTCGGCCTGCTCCTTTGCCTGCTTTGCCTGATAATCCGCCAGAGTCGCTTCATCAGGATCAATAATCAGCGTCTGAGAAGCTCCGTCCACAATTCCCAGCTTTCCGTTCCAGCTTTCGTCGATAGGAGTCTTAATCAGCGCCGGGATGCCCATGTTGCGGGCCAGAATCGCGGTGTGGGAGCTGGTAGAGCCCTCCTTTGTGACAAAGGCCAGCAGCTTGGAGGTATCCATCTGCACCGTCTCACTGGGAGCCAGATCCACAGCCACCAGAATGCAGGGCTCCGCCAGATCGCTCATATCCTGCACACCGGAGAGCACATTCACCACACGGGTAGAAATATCCTTAATATCCGCGCTTCTGGCCTGGAAATACTCATCCTCCATGCTGGCAAACATCTCAGCGAACTCCTCGCCGGTGGCCGCCACCGCGTACTCCGCATTCACCTTATCCTCATTGATTTTGGCAAGGATGGCGTCCTTATAATCATCATCGTCCAGCAGCATGGAGTGAACCTCGAACAGCTGAGCCGTCTCCTCTCCCTGCTCCGCCAGCGCCTTCTCATAAATCACCTGAAGCTGCTCCTGAGCGGTCTCCTTGGCAGCCTCAAAACGAGCGACCTCAGCCTCCGTATCGCTGATGGTCCTCTTTTCTGCATTGCCCTGAGCCTTTACATAGTAAAGGATCTTGCCGATGGCAATGCCGTTTAAAATTTTCTGACCAGTTACTTTTTCCATGGAAAATACCTTCTTTTCACTTACAGATTGGCCTTGAAAAACTCTTCCAGACCGGCAGCAGCAGCCTCTTCATCCTCACCTTCTGCAGATACAGTAATGGTGTCGTTGCACTTCACGCCCAGAGCCAGAAGCATCATCAGCTTCTTCACATCCGCGGTCTTGCCGTTGTCAGCGCGGGTAATGGTCACGGCAGAGCTGTACTTCTTCGCCTCCTTGTTTAACATACCTGCAGGTCTTGCGTGGATACCGATCTCATCCTTGATGGTGTACTCAAAAGATTTCATTTTTTTATTCCTCCATAAAATTATTTTGCAAAGTGGACATATTTCACAACAAATATGTTCCCACAAGTGTGTTAATTTTACTACACGCAAAATAAAGTTTCAATGGGCTTCTGAAATTTATAACAAAACTTTTTATAAAAATACACTGTTTTTGTCGGATTATACTATTAGGGATCGCTCTCTTAAGCCGGTCTCTGTTCCCCCGTCTCATGATGAATCTGCAGCTCATACAGCTTTTTATAAATTCCATTCTGTGCCAGCAGCTCCTGATGAGTGCCCCGCTCGCGGATTTTGCCCTTATGCATCACCATAATGCAGTCCGCATGCTGGATAGTGGAAAGACGGTGAGCTACCATAATAGTGGTGCGTCCCTGCATCAGCTTCTCCAGCGCCTCCTGAATCAGAAGCTCCGTCTCCGTATCGATGTTGGCAGTGGCCTCATCCATCACCAGAATGCTGGGATTATGAGCAAGCGTCCGGGCAAAGCTTAAAAGCTGTCTTTCCCCCGCCGAGAAGGTAGCGCCCCGCTCCATCACCGGTTCATGGTATCCTCCCGGCAGCTTCTCAATAAAGTGAGATGCGTTGACGTACTCTGCCGCCGCCTTCACCTGCTCATGGGTGATATTCTCATCATGAAGGCGGATATTATACTCGATATCGCCCTCAAATACAAACACGTCCTGCTGCATCTGACCGATGGCTTCCCGCAGCTGCTTTTTGGACAGGCGGCGGATGTCCACCCCGTCGATGGTGATGCTGCCCTTCTGGATATCATAATATCTGCCGATCAGATTTAAGATGGAAGTCTTTCCCGCGCCTGTAGCTCCCACAAAGGCCACCTTTTCGCCCGGCTCAATGACAAAGGATACATCCCGCAGCACGTAATTTTCATTGTCATAGGCAAACCATACATGGTCAAATTCAATCCTGCCCTTAATTTCCGGAAGGATAACCGGATCCGGATCCTCCTGCACCAGCGGTTCCTCCTCCATCACTGTGAAAATTTTCTCCGCGCTTGCCAGTGAGGACTGGAGGGTGGAAAACTGCTCTGCCAGCGTCTCGATGGGCTCAAAGAAGGACTGAATATACTGGGCAAAAATATAGAGAGTGCCCACTGTAATCACCGCTCCCAGCACCTCTGTGCTGCCGATATACAGCACGATCATCAGCGACAGGATACGAAGAATATAGGTAGCCGGACGGAAAATGGCAAATACCATCATCTCCTTATAATAGGCTTTGTAAAGCTTACGGTTCTTTTCGTCAAATTCCTCGAATTTACGCTTTTCCCTGCCAAAAATCTGGATGACCTTCATACCGGAAATATGCTCGGACAGAAAGGTATTGATGTCCGTCAGTCTGGTTCTGGTCAGGCGGTAAGCCTCTCTGGCCAGCTTCCGGAACAGCACCGTCAGCACTACAACAACCGGGAGCAACACAAAGGAGAGAAGCGCCAGCCTGAAATCCAGCACCAGCATGACCACCGCATAGCCCAGAATCTTGACGATATTCCGGAACAGATTAACCAGAATTCCGGAAAACATTTCATTCATGGCTTCCACATCGTTGGTCACCCGGGTGACGGTCTTTCCCACCGGCGTCAGGTCAAAATACCGCAGGCTTAAGGATTGTATGTGAGCATACAGATCCTGTCTCATTTTCAGGATGATTTTCTGTCCGGTTTTCTGCAGGATCCAGGTCTGGGACACATTGGCCGCCACCCCCAGCGCCAGCACAATACCATAAATAATGGCAGTGCGCACCAGATTATCATACTCTCCATTCTGCTCAAACAGATCAATGGCGTCACCGATCAGGATAGGCCGATACAGGTCAAAGGCCGTCAGCGCCAGCACCATAATCAGGCAGAACAGCATGCTCCCCATATGAGGCTTCATGTAGTCAAACAGCTTCCGCCAGACATTTCCTTTATAGATATTTTCCACCTTATCATCATTCAGACTGCTCATATGTACGCCCTCCTACATCTGAGACAGCTGCTCTTCCAGCTGCTGCTTCTCATAAATATGCGCATAAAACCCGTTCAGTGAAATCAGCTCCTCGTGGGTGCCGTACTCCGTCAGCTCTCCGTCTGTCAGCACCGCCACGTGATCTGCCTTCTGAAGAGTGGAAATCCGGTGTGCGATGACGATGGTGGTCTTGCCCTTCCTCAGCTTCAGCAGGTTCTCCAGAATCTGCTCCTCCGTATCCGTATCCACCGCGGAGAGAGAATCATCCATAATCAGGATTGCCGCATCCATCAGAAGAGCCCGGGCGATGGAGCTTCTCTGCTTCTGTCCCCCGGAAAGAGTCACGCCTCTCTCCCCCACCAGAGTCTCATACTGATCGGGAAATTCCATGATGTTATCGTCAATGCAGGCGTTTGCCGCCGCCTGGCGGATTCTGCTTCTGATCTCCGGATGATCCGTGATCCGCTCCTCCAGACCAAAGGCGATATTTTCCTCCAGGGTATCAGAGAAGAGGAAATTGTCCTGAGGCACGTAGGCCACATCCCTGTGCAGCACCGCCAGCGGATAATCCGTGATGGGTCTGCCATCCAGCAGAATCTCTCCTTTTTCACAGTCATAGACCCGCAAAAGCAGGTCAGCCAGACTGGACTTGCCGCTGCCGGTTCGTCCCAGAATACCCAGCATTTCCCCGGCCTCCACCTTCAGACTGACGTCCTTCAGCACCGGCTCCGTACCGTCCGGATAAGTAAAGGTCAGATCCTTCAGTTCAATCTCTCCCTGAATATGTAAATCCTTCCCTTGAAGTTCCTCAGGAATCCTGTCCACAATATCCGGCTCCTCGGCAAAAATCATGCTGATTCTCTTCAGTGCTGCCGACGCCTGGGTAAAGGAATTGATGCAGTCGCCGCAGGCAATCATGGGCCACACCAGCATATTGATATAAGAATTGAAGGTCACGAACTGGCCGATGGAGATGGCGCCGGAAAGCACCATCCTGCCGCCGATCAGCAGGGTCAGCAGGATGCTGATGCCGGTGATGGCGTCCAGCGCCGGGCCAAAAACAGCCCGCAGCTTTACCACTGCCAGGTTCTTTTCCATGTTCTTCTCATTGGCTTCCTCAAAGGAATCGAAATCCTTTTCCTCCTGCACAAAGGCCTTGACCACCCGTATACCGGACAGACTTTCCTGCACCTTGTCGGACAGATAGGAAAAAGCGTTCTGCCTCTCAATCTGGCATTTTTTCATGGCTTTCCCGAAAAAATAGCAGCCTACCGCCACTGCCGTCAAAGGCACCGCGGCTACCACCGTCAGGCTCAGGTTCACATACACCACCATCCTGACCAACACCATGATGGTCATGCCCACCGCATCAAAGGCCGTCACCACGCTCATGCCCACTGCCTGACGCACCGCCTGTAAGTCATTGGTAAAATGAGCCATCAGGTCACCGGTCTTATGGGAATTAAAATATTTGGCCGACAGCGACTCCAAATGCCGGAACATGTCGTTTCTCAAATCATACTCCACGTTTCTGGAGGCACCCTGGATGCCGTACCTCCAGCCAAACCGTCCCACTGCCATCACCATACCGGCGGCAAACAGCTTCAGAATCAGCGTCTTCACTCCCTGCATATCCAGAGTCTGAGCGGAAAGCCCGTCGATAATCTCTCCGATGTACTGCGGCACATACAGACTTGCCACGTCCACCAGTAAAAGCAGGAGGATACCGATCAGGTAGCTCCATTTATATTTCAGTAAATAAGGAACCAGCGAAAACTTTTTCTGCTCCATGGGTATCGTACTCTCCTTTAAAACCTTCTAAAATCTGTAATCTTTCCCGTGTACCTGTTCAATCGTACCCGTTCAGTATTTTCCCGCGTCCAATCAACATAGCACAAAGTGCCATAGAATGTCTACCGCTTTTTGAAAAAATCGTTACTATGTGAATAGCGTCAAAGATTCCTCTTCATATACGCCGGATTGTGAAGCTGCTCACGCCTCTTCCCATCTCCAGAGGCACCTGCCAGCGGATGCCGTAAACCTTCTCCGCTCCGCCCTGATGGTTTCTGTGATCATACTCTGTCACCATTATTTCAGGAACTGCCATGCCGGGCAGCTTCTCCGCCTCAATCACAGCCTTCGCGCCGTTTTGTTCCAGATATACCCGGGGTTCCTCTATCACAGGAGCAATCTGGGTGACCAGATTTTCCGTCACGTCATGATCCTCTCCCAGATCAAACCGGTCCGTGATCTTCGCTTTCCCATTTTCCAGATCAAAGCAAATCTCCCGTACAATGGCCTTCCCCTCCAGAGGCTTTCCCTCCTCAGAGAGACTGTATGCGCTGCCAATTTCCATACGGACGGTTCCCACCCCTGCCGCTGATGTCTGCCCGGCCGTTTCCAGCCCCGGGCATTTTTCCGGACGTTCCTTTACATCAGCCGAGAACGCGGTGCAGCGGTACGCCGCTCCCTCTCTCTGCCCCTGTCCGTTAAGAATGGGGACGCTGTGCCCGAAGGAGTGATTGCAGATTGCCCGGTAGCGGTTCTCAGAGAAATATTCCCTGTCATACTCTCCGGCTCCCAGATCCGTCAGAAATAATACGCCATCCGCCTCATAGATCAGATGCCCTATATCGTTATGATTGTGAGATTCGCCGTTATGGCCTCCCTTGCAGGCAAAGCCTGTGCCGTCCTTCGCGCAGCCGATGCACCACTGAGCGGAGGGCAGGATATGGAAATGATACCCTTTCCCGGCTCTCCCCAAAGCTTCCTCCGATCTTCCATTCCCCTCTTTTTCTTCCTCCCGCCGCAAATATTCCAGCGTGGCAAACCAGTCCATCTTCAGTCCGGCAAACCGATAGCAGGAATCCGAATGGAGCCCTGCCGCCCGCTCCATAGCCGGAAATTCCACGTCTCCATATTCCATCGCCTGCAGAGCCTGCAGCCCCACCCGAAAGGTATCGCTGCTGCTGCCGTCGGAAAAGCTTAAGCTGACCCCGTCAGGAAAAAAACATTTGGCCGGAAAAGCCGCAATATCCGGTCTTTGAAAGAGATTTTTCCCGGTAAGCTTCTTCAGCTCCCAGGCAAAATTGGCAAAATAAATCATCCCGTAGGTATAATACTGTAAGCCCTCCATGCAGGCTCCATCGTCTGTGAAGCTCTGAAAATAATACGGCAGGGCCGCGCACACTCTGTCCAGGCACTCCGTCAGCGGCTTTGGCAGACGCCGCCCCGCTTTGGACAGATGAATCACGGCGCTTCCAATGCTTCCCGCGCACACCGCGGTCCAGTTGCTGTTTCCCACTTCCCACCCGGCATAAGGCACTTCCGAGAAATAATAAGGCTCCAGCACCCGGCGGCTGATTTCCGCCTCCATTCTGTCCTTTACCTTTTCCGGCAAAAAATCTCTCAGCCTGTCCAGAAGCTCCGACAGAGTCTGCGCTGTCTCCGCCGCGAAAAGATCCACTGTTTCCCGCCAGCCGGGATTCCCCTTCCGGTTCAAATGAGCCGGGAGAGCCCAGGTATCCTCCCCACAAATTCCTTCAATCACCTCACAAAGCTTGAAAAGCACGGTGAACTCCACCGTGCCCGTCTCTTCCTTTTCTAATATGGCCTCCATCCCCAGAACCGCCAGAAACATTCTCCTGGGGAAATAGAGTCCCTGATAAACTGTCCGATTGCCATTCTGTTCATACAGATCAAAAGCGTCCCGGCTGAGAGCCGGCATTTCCCCGCTCAGAAGCCCCACCGCACTCTCCCGGATTTCCTCACGGTACGTTTTCAGAAATGTCTGAAGCTCTGTCTCTCGCTCCCCCATCTTCTCTCCCTTTTTATTTAGTCAGCTATTCTCTTCCCCGGCGCGGAAACCCGGTACAGCCCGTCAAAAATTCTCACCGGTCCAGCTTAACAAATTCTCTGAATGTCATACTCACGCCAGCTCCGCTCTCAGCACCATCACAGAATAGGGCGGCATCCAGAGACGCACCTCCCCGTTTTCCACCAGAATATGCTCCCACTCCGTGGTAAAGCCCTCATTGGAGGTCAGCATCAGCCGTTCCATCACGCACTGATGAGGAATGCCCAGCTCCCACACCGCCGCGGTGCGCTCATGAGCCTCTTTACAATGATTTACCAGTACCGCCGTGGCGCCGTGACTGTCAAAGCGTCCATATGCCAGATAGTCCTTATCATCGTTCAGCCGCTTCAGACAGCCCGTTTTCAGCTCCTGATTCTCCCTATGGATGCGAATCATCTCCTTATGGAAGCGGAGCATCTCCCCATCCTCCTGCCCCCAGGGATAGGTTCTCCGATTGTCCGGATCCGTGAAGCCGCACACACCGGCCTCATCGCCGTAATAAACCGTGGGTGCGCCGGGCCAGGTCATCTGAATGGCCACTGCCTCCCGCATCACTGCTTTATTCACGCCCTCACTGGCTGCCGCCGCACCAAGCGTGTCAATTCTGCCCACCCTGCCGTTGGTCCGGGTCAGGAAACGGGAGTGATCATGGTTGGAAAGCTCATTCATGGCCACCAGGCCGCTCTCCATATCGCCGTAAAGCTTTGCCATGGATTTCCAGAAAGCTTCCGCATCGCCGATCAGCTCCGGACGGAAATCATCGCTGTGCTTCTCCATGCCCGTCAGGAACCAGGTCAGCGGCTCCATAAAACTGTCATAATTCATGACGCTGTCCCACTCATCCCCCTTGAGCCACTCGTCGCAGTCTCCGTAGTGCTCCGCCAGAATCAGCGCCTCCGGATTGGCCTCCTTCACCGCCTGACGAAATTTTTTCCAGAAGGAATGATTGTACTCGTCCGTGTGCCCCAGATCCGCCGCCACATCCAGTCTCCAGCCATCCGCGTTATAGGGCTCGGACACCCATTTGCGGCCCACATGAAGAATATACTCCTCCAGCTCTTTACTCCCCTCGTAATTTAACTTGGGCAGAGTGTCGTATCCCCACCAGCCCTCATAGGAGCCGTTGTGGGGCCACAGCTGATCCGAATGGAAGCTGAAAAAATTCCGATAGGGACTGTCCGCAGATACATACGCCCCGGGCGCGTAACCGTGCTCACTGCCGTAAATACACTCTCTGTCCAGCCATTTATTGAAGGAACCGCAGTGATTGAACACCCCGTCCAGGATCACCTTCATGCCCCGCTTGTGCACTTCCTTCACAAATTCTGCGAAAAAGGCGTTGGAGGCCTCCAGATTTCCGGGATTTGTAACCCGGTTGATATATCTGGAAGCACCGGCGTTTTCCCTCTGCCAGTCCTCCAGAAGCTCCCCCCTTTCCTCCGCAATCACAGTATAGTGGGGATCCACATGGTCATAGTCCTGAATGTCATATTTATGGTTGGAGGGAGAGACAAAGATCGGGCTTAAATAAAGCACCTCCACCCCCAGACCCTCAAGATAATCCAGCTTATCCAGAACGCCCTGCAGGTCGCCGCCGTAGAAATTCCCCACGTCCATGGAATCCGGCGTTTTATTCCAGTCCTCAATCCTGCGGCTGTGCCGGTCAATGTAAAAATATTCCCCGGTCTGTACATCGTTATCCGGATTCCCATTACAGAAGCGGTCCACAAAAATCTGGTACATCACCGCACCCTTCGCCCATTCCGGAACCACGAAATCCGGTTTGACCTTAAAATAAGCTCTCGGATCAGCCTCCTTTACCAGTCCCCGGGCGTCATAATAGCCGCAGACATGCCCCTCCCATATCTCAAAGAAATATGCGATCATCCCGTTTCCCATCCGGTATTTCAGTTCATAAAAATCAAAATCCTGCCCCCTTTGAGCACAGGTCATTTCCAGACGTTTCCCTTCAATCACCACAAAAACCTGATCCACATTGCAGGCCGCCGTGCGGAACCGGATGGTAATCTCCTGCCCTGATGCGGGGTAAGGCGGAATCACATATTCGCCGGTGGTATCACTAAAAAGAGCGTCCCTGTTCAAAACAGGACGCATCTGCTGAATATACTGTTTATTCTTTTCGAACCATTTGCGCATTCTGAAAGCCATAAAAAAGTTTCCTTATTAAGTAAGTATGATATGAATTGAGGCCATTTATGTCCATAAACAGAGAAATTTTATAATATCCGGTCAGAATACGCAAGGGGAAAATTAAGAATCTCTGTAGAATTTCTTAAATCTGCCCTTCCATTGTTGCAGTTCATATCGACTTTTCATTGCACGTTAAAAGACAGCGTTGCCGCTGTCTTTTAGAGAAGGTATTTTCTTATGGGGTATAGCAAAAAACTATAAAATGTATTGGGGTTACAATGGAATAATAACATAGACCTCCATTTTCGTCTACTCCAAAACTATACAAATATAATAAATTTTCATCTCATTTTTTGTCTGTTTTTCCTATAAACATTTGTATATATTGCTATTCCGCCGTGCCAATTGCCGCCTGCTTCGGCCACAGAGCCTCAAACTCTTCTCTGGTGATGCGCTCTTTTTCCAGGAGAAGGGCTGCGCAGCTGTGCAGGATATCCTCATGCTGCAGGATAATCTCCTTCGCCTTGACATAGCACTCTCTGACAATGGCGCGGACCTCTTCATCAATGGTATTGGCTGTCTCCTCGCTGTAGGGCTTGGCCTGAGCGAAATCCCGTCCCAGGAAAACCTCCTGCCCATCGTCGTAACTGATCAGCCCCAGCTTCTCACTCATACCAAAGCGGGTGACCATGCTGCGGGCCCTCTGAGTCGCGTGCTCAATGTCGCTGGACGCCCCGGTGGTGATATCGCCGAAAATAATCTCCTCCGCGATACGCCCGCCCAGGGATACCATAATGTCCTGCTCCATCTTACTCTTAGTCCAGAACATCTCGTCATTCTCCGGCAGGGGCATAGTATATCCCGCGGCTCCCACTCCCGTGGGAATGATGGAAACGGTGTACACCGGGTCCATATCCGGCAGCACATGAAATAAAATCGCGTGTCCCGTCTCGTGATAGGCGGTGATCCTCTTTTCCTTGTCGGAGATCACCCGGCTTCTCTTCTCTGCGCCGATGCCGGTCTTGATAAAGGCTGCCTGAATATCCGCGCTGGTGATATAAGGCCGATTTCCCATGGCCGCCATGATGGCCGCCTCATTTAACAGATTCTCCAGATCCGCGCCGGTAAAGCCGGCGGTGGTGTGCGCCACCTGCTTTAAATCCACATCGTCCCCCAGCGGCTTATTTCTGGCGTGAACCTTCAGGATCTCCTCCCTGCCGCCCACATCAGGCCTGCTGACAGCAATCTTGCGGTCAAAGCGCCCTGGACGCATAATGGCCGGGTCCAGAATGTCCACCCGGTTGGTGGCCGCCATCACAATAATGCCTGTATTGGGCATGAAGCCGTCCATCTCCACAAGAAGCTGATTTAAGGTCTGCTCCCGCTCATCATGACCGCCGCCCATGCCGGTGCCACGCTTTCTGGCCACCGCGTCGATCTCGTCGATAAAGACAATGCAGGGAGAATTCTTTTTGGCGTTTTCAAATAAATCCCGGACGCGGGAGGCGCCCACGCCAACAAACATTTCCATAAAATCCGATCCGGATACGGTAAAAAACGGCACTCCCGCCTCTCCCGCGATAGCCTTGGCCAGCATGGTCTTGCCGGTACCCGGAGGCCCCTCCAGCAGCACGCCCTTGGGGATGCGGGCTCCCAGCGCCGTAAATTTCGCCGGCTCCTTCAGAAAAGCAATGATCTCCTCCAGATCCGCCTTCTCCTCCTTCAGACCCGCCACATCCTTTAAGGTGATGGGGCTTTCAGTAGTCATCTGGGCGCGGCTGCGGCCAAAGTTCATCATTTTATTATTGGCGCTGCCACCTCCATTCTGCTGATTGGTCAGCATCATGATAAACAGCATGACCAGTGCCGCAACGATCAGCAGCGGCAGCATATTATTGAGGAACCAGCTCTCCTCCGGCACAGCGTCCACATACACCGCCACATCGGAAACCTCCCGGATTTCCTCCTCAATGGTCTCCACGTTGGTCACATTAACCGTGTAGGTGCTTCCGTCAGTCAGCACCGCTTCCACCGTACCGGTGGGAATATCTCTGCTCTGTGAAATCGTGACATAGGATACTGCCTGCGCGCTCAAATCCGCGAACAGTTCATCTTTTGTGCGGCTGACCGATGAGGTCGTCGAGTTGCCAGCGGAAATCAGAGCCATCAGCAGAAGTCCCATCGCCAGTAAATACAGGACCACGCCATTCATGCTTCTGTTTTTGTTCAAAATATTGTCCTCTCTTTAAATCTGTCGTTCTATTCAAACCTTACAATTCCCACATAAGGAAGATTGCGGTATTTCTGGGCATAATCCAGACCGTAGCCCACCACAAACTCGTCCGGAATCTGAAAGCCCGTATAATCTACCGACACCTGCTTCCTGCGTCTCTCCGGCTTGTCCAGCAGAGTGCACAGCCGTAAGGATGCGGGCTTTCTGTCCTCCAGCATCTCAATCATATAGCTTAAAGTATTGCCAGAATCAATGATGTCCTCCACGATCAGCACATCCCGGCTCATGATCGGCTCGTCCAGATCCTTGGTGATCTTTACCACACCACTGGATTTGGTGGCGTTGCCATAGCTGGACACGCACATGAAATCCATGGTCACCGGAACGGTGATATGCTTTGCCAGCTCACACATAAAAAAGACGCCGCCCTTCAGGGTACAGACCAGATGCAGCTCCTTTCCGGCATAATCCCGGCTGATCTCATCCGCCATTTCCCGGATTCTCAGCCTGACCTGCTCCTCGGGAATCATTACTTCAATTCTCTCCGCCATTCGCTTTTTCCTCCAAATGTACTTCCAGTATCTTCTTTGTCTCCCTGGTAACTTTGTACTCCATGCTGATGCGGTATCCGACCACCCACAGAATATGGGAGCCATCCGCTAAAAGCCACAGCCGCTCTCTGAACTCTCTGGGAACCTTCTCATTAATCAGATAGTCCTGCAGACTTTTTCGGCCGCCGTCCGCTCTGACCACAAGATAATCCCCGGGGCGTCTGTGCCGCAGCAACAGATGATCATTGATTTTATCATAATCAAACCATTTCGTACAATCATTTTGAGGAATATTATTGAAATTTTCATTTTTTATATCTGCCGAAAGCACCTGGAAAATAAAACTGTTTCCATCAGGAAGCATAATTTTCCCATCTGCCGGAATCTTATAGGTGTCAGGTGCCAGATACGTCTCCTTCGTTACGCCAGCTTCATTACATCCTCTGTGGGCCGATGAATTCAGCTCCTCTCTTCCGGTTCGGCAGGCCTGATCAGAATTGCCACAGCCTGTCCTTTTATATATTCTGAGCTCGTTATAGCTTTTGCGCGCCATCAGCCCATAAGGGAGTTTACAGTCCTTCTGCCCGTTCTTATCGGACAGCTCTCGGATATTTTCTATATTTATAAATGAAATATCCTTTCGGGTATCGCAAACCCGGGCCACGCTCTCCATCAGCACCTCCCGCTGCAGAGCAATCGGAAGCGCCTTCAGCTTCTCAGGTGAAATGACTATGCAGTCTTCCTCAGATACAGCGTTCTGATCCAGAAATGCCTTCGCCTGTCCATTCAGGTATTCCCATACATCCCTCATCTGCCCGGCGCACCGGCTCATATGCTCCACCGCTCCCTCGCAGATCTCCTCCGACAGAGGGATCACCTGGGCCCGAAGCCGGTTTCGGGTATAGCTCAGATCCTGATTGCTGGCATCCTCCACATGCTCCAGTCCATTTTCCCACAGATATTGACTGATTTCCTCTCTGCTCACACACAAAAAGGGCCGGATAATATGCTCCCGCACCGGCGGAATACCCGCAAGTCCCTTCAGACCGCTGCCGCGAAACAGCTGAAAAAGCATGGTCTCCGCATTGTCATTGGCGTGATGGGCCACGGCGATTCTGTCACAGCCACACTCCCGGCAGCACTGCTCCAGAAGCTCATATCTCGCGGTACGGGCCTCCTCCTCCAGTCCGGCTCCCTTTGCCTGCGCCAGCTTTCCCGGCTCAATCCTGCGGCATTCAAAGGGAACGCCCCACTCTTTGCACAGACGCTCACAGAAAGCCTCGTCCTCCCCGGCCTCCTGCCGAATTCCGTGATTCACATGAACCGCCACAAGCCCCAGAGAATATTTCTGTTGGATGCTGATTAAAAAATGCAGAAGCGCAACAGAATCCGCGCCCCCGCTTAAGCCAACTAAAACCTTCTCCCCTCCCGTGAGCATATGCTGTTTTCTGATATAATCCAATACTTTTTGCGTCATAGTGCAGATTCTTTCGTTATCCTTCTTTCTCTTCCCTCTGTCGCGCGAAGCTCCTCAATTTCTCCATACCCCGGCTACCACCACCGTCATATCATCCACAGCCTTTCCTTTGTGCAGCTGAATACTGTAATCCAGAATTGCCTTCGACATCTCCCGGGGATTCATCAAATCCAGCCGGCTGATATATTCCTCCAGCCGCACCAGCTTTTCTTCCTCCTGCAGCCCCTCCACGACGCCGTCCGACAGCAAAATCATATAATCCCCGTCCTAGACCGGCATGCGAACAGGGTCGTGTAGTAAGGAGTCCTCAGCGACCAGCGCAGCCTAGGACACGTAAAAACATGGGACCCTGGCGTGCCGATTGAGG
>JAJQID010000009.1 GCA_021199405.1 Lachnospiraceae bacterium | reverse complement strand
CATAGCCTGTGCTTAAGACGCTGCCCACACGCATGATCAGCATCATGATGATGGTACTGCGGATAGCCGGAAGGGTAATGTGCCACATCAGACTCCACCGTCCCGCGCCATCCACTCTGGCCGCCTCATACTGCTCCTGATCGGCGCCGGAGAGAGCCGCCAGGAAAACGATGGTGCCGTAACCGGTCTCACGCCAGATATCCTGACCAACGATCAATCCCCAGAAAGTGCTGGCATTGGACAGAATATTGAAGGTATGACCCGTGACCATGGCATACAGCTGATTGATAATACCGTCAGTCACGTTGAACAGCTGATAGGTCAGGGACGCCACAATAACCCATGACACAAAGTGAGGGATATAGACCAGGGTCTGAACCACTCTCTTATAACCGCTGTGTCTCACCTCATTCAAAAACAGAGACAGAATAATGGGCATCGGGAAATACAGAACCAGCTGAAGCAAACTGATGCCCAGCGTGTTGGTCAGCAGCATTCCAAAATCTCCGTTTGTGAAGAACTTCTGGAACTGATAAAATCCCACCCAGGGACTGCCCCAGATACCTTTGAAGGGGGAGTAGTCCTTGAACGCGATAACCAGACCGCCCATGGGGATGTAGCGGAACATGATGAAGTAGATCGCGCCGGGAAGAAGCAGCAGATAGAGCCAGATATGCTGCTTCATGTAAGCCAGTGTGCTCATCTTCTGCACGCGCATCATACGGCCGTCTGGCATCTGCATCATCCCGTTTTTGATTTTCGGTTTCTTTTCTTTCGCCATAGAAAAACCACCTTTCTGACAATTTTTTGCTGCCGCAGCAGCCCTTTTATAGTGCAATTTTACTACTGCTCACCGAATAAAATATATAATCATCTCGTTTATTTTAAACGATTTCTAAAATTTTTGTGCATTTTTGATGTGCTTCACGTCTATGACTTTCTTTTTATAAATTTTTAATAGAAGCTAAAAGGATTATAGGTCAAAATCTGGGTAATGTCAATAGAGCTTCCTGAATTTTCCCGGGGTTACTCCTGTCATTTTGCTGAAAAAACGGATAAAATTCTGCGCGTTATTGTAGCCCAGCCTGGCGGCGATCTCCGCCACCGTCATATTGGTCTGAGACAACAGGCGCTTGGCCTCCTCCAGCCTGTATTCCTCCACATAATCGCTGAAGCTTCTGCCGCCCTCCATTTTCAGGATTTTCCAGATGTAGGTGGAGCTGACCCCCAGTGCGTCCGCGCACTCCGTGATAGTGATATTGCCGTTCTTTTCGCGGATCATGCCCTCGATCTTTTCCATCATATTATAGGAATCATCCTCCATCAGCTGAAGGCGGGCCTCAATCACCGGGTCGATGATTTTCCACTTGATATAACGGCGCACCCGGTTGGACTCCGGCGCCTCGATCAGCTCGCTGTAAGTCCTGCGCAGACCCTCCGGATAGATTTTGTCGATGCTGACTCTGGTCTCCACGGCCTCCGAGAGAATCACGTTGGCATACTGCACAATGCTCAGAATCGTCTCATCCTGAGACATCACATTTTCTCCCAGATAATGGGTGAATTTATCAGTAATCCTGTAACACTGCTCCTTATCCAGCGCCCGGATGGCAGTGCGGATTTCCTTTTCATAGGAGGCGGTGGATGCTTTCCCCTTTCCTCCAACCTCCGGGAGATAAAAGCAGCAGCCCTCCTCCCCCTCATCATCTGAGGATTTTTCTCTTCCATGACTGCCAAAGGCCAGAGCATGAATGCTCTCTCTGTAGGCCACATAGCTGCTGCGGTATCCCTTATGAGTGGCGGAGACACCCATCAGAATGCCGAAGCCGAACGTGTCAAGGGCATAGGCTCTCATATCATGATAGAAATCGTTGACCTTGATCAGGACCTCTCCCTCATCCTCCCCCGCAAAAACACAGAAAATAGCGCAGGCGTTATATACAGGCGGAATCCAGGACAGCTGCGACAGCTCAGGAGGCATCTCCTCCACCATTTTCAGGCAGATCACATCCTCATTATTTTCCGTCAGCTTCTCTGTCCCCTCCTCCGTGCGCAGATCCAGCACAATGACGGCGGTGGCAAAGCATTCCCAGGCCTGAAGTCCCATGCTCTTCAGGCTCTCCTCCCACTCGTCATCAGAGGTGATCTCGCCCCGCATCAGGCGAAAGCCGAACAGTTCCTTGACCTTGCCGCTCTGCTGCTGCACCACGGTTTCCAGAGCTTCCTTGTCATTTTTCAGATCCGTAAAGCTGGAGGCCACAAAATCCAGCTCATTTTTCTCCTCAATGGAATCACCCCCGGAAATATTTTCCACCAGCTTCCCCACCGGCCGGTAGATCAGAGTAGAGGTCACCACAAGGCCGCAGATGGTCATAAAAATCAGACTCATCCCCAGCAAAATCAGATAAGACTCCCCGCCTGTCGCCCCTGCGTTGACATCCACCAGAACGTAATACTCCCAGCCCAGAATGGCAGATACCTCCTTGGACACCATGTAGGAGGTACCATCCACCTTAATACTCTGCGCCTCGCCGCTTCTCATGTCAGCCCCAGAAAGCTGCAGGTTGGAGATGCTCTCCGCCGCCCTGCCGTCCGCAGCATAGATCAGATTTCCGTCCCGGTCAAGGACCACCACCGTCTTTGTCTCTGTGACCCACTGGGACAGCCAGCTCTCCCATTCGGACATATCCACATTGACCAGCAGCATGGCATAGACATTGGATGTGGCGCTGGGGAGCTTCAATACCAGATTTAAGCCGCTGGTTTCCACCGTTGCGTACCAGGTCTTGTCCGTGGTTTCCAAAGCCTCCGTTTCTCCGTCATAAAACCAGTAATTTTTGTCCACAGAGTCATTGCTGTTCTCAAACAGCTCCTGAAGGAGCTCCGGGTTCAGAACATGATCGATCGTATACATTCCCTTGCTGCAAAGCACCCAGCCCGTCCGGAAATTTACAAAGGTATAACCACCGATATAATCCGCGAAAAGATTGGGACTTTTCAGCGCCTCCATGGCATTATGATAGTAGTCATAGTCCGAGTAATCAATCTGATTCTCCAGCACATTCTGGATTTCTGTGCTGGTCACCTCATTCAGATAATAATTCTTCAGATTATCCAGGCGCTCATCCACTAAGGACACTGCCTGGGATACCTCCGTCACCGCCTCCTGGGCCGCGTTTTCCCGGATTTCCTTTCGGTAATTAAAAAAGGCATAAACCGAGAATATGATATCCAGCGCTGCCGCCAGACACAGCACACTGAGAGCCACTACCGCCCTGTATGAATATTTTCCTTTTTTCTTTCTTTCCATAAATAAAAAAAGCCGCCTTCCGGACTGACTGACACAGCGCTTTCCTGGCAGCAGTTTTCTGGACATGCCGCGCCGGGTTCAGGTATATGCAAAAACCGATTAATTCCGCTCATTATAACAGAGTACAGGTCCTTTTTCCAGTACAGAGCTCAATTTCATACATTTTTCACAAAAAGTATACACAAAAGCGGGCCTAATCAGCCCGCTTGATTTCAGGGATATTTACCTCCGGCATCAGCTCCCGGCTGATGATATTCAGGACGTTCTCGATCCAGTCGCATTCCTCCCTGGAAAAACGGGAAGTCATTCTCTCCATCACCTTCTCCACGTAAACAGTACTTACGTTATAATAGTCAAAGTACTTCTGTGTGGGCTCCAGGTGATATTCCCGGTGATCCTGAGGAGACTGCACCTTATTGACATAACCCTTTCTGACCAGACTGTTCACCTTATAAGCAGCGTTGGGCGGTGAGATCTTCATAAAGGTGGCAAACTCATTGACCGTGGGGCTGCCCAGCGCCTGGATGGTTTCCATGGCAAAGGTTTCCACCGTGGTCAGGCTGGCCTCCCGGTTCTGAAATTTCTCAAATATTTCCTGATAAAAATGAAGTTTAAATTTGGTATACACGTTAATAAACGCATCCGTCAGCATGAGCTACGCCTCTTTTCCTTCAGTCTTTTCCTTCGGTGCGGCAGAATTTTTGCTGTCCTCCTCCACAGTGTCCGGGGACTGCTCCCCCTGTTCAATGGCGAAAATCAGCTCCGCGGTGCAGGCCAGCTGTCCGTCCACTGTGGCCTTACACTCTCCAAATCCCACAGGGCCTTTCTGTCTGGTCAGCACGCATTCCATCTCCAGCACATCCCCGGGAATGACCTTTCGTTTAAATCTGGCGTTTTTCACCCCGCCAAAGAGAACGATTTTTCCCTGATTTTCCGGGACAGAAAGGATGGCCACCGCGCCCACCTGAGCCATGGCCTCCAGAATCAGCGCCCCGGGCATCACATGCTCCTGCGGAAAATGGCCGCAGAAAATCGGCTCGTCCACAGAGACGCACTTGCGCCCCTTCGCCCACTTTCCCGGCTCGTAATCCGTAATCCGGTCCACCAGCGCCAGAGGATATCTGTGTGGTAAAATTTCCGCAATCTGATTGGAATTCAGTTCCATGCCTCTATTCCTCCCATTTTTTCATCAGAATGCTGCCGTTGTGTCCGCCAAAGCCCAGAGAATTGGACATGGCGTACTGCAGTTGAACCTCACGTCCCACATTGGGTACAATGTCCAGATCACAGGCCTCGTCCGCCGCCTGATAGTTGATGGTGGCCGGCACAAAACCGTCACGCAGCGCCATGGCAGTAATCATGGCCTCCACCGCACCCGCTGCGCCCAGCATATGTCCGGTCATGGACTTGGTGGAGCTCATCATCAGCTTCCCGGCATGCTCCCCGAAGGCCAGCTTCACCGCCGCAGTCTCTCCCGCATCGTTTAACGGGGTGGAGGTTCCGTGGGCATTGATGTAGTCCACCTGCTCCGGCGCAATATTTCCGTCCTTCAGCGCCAGCTTCATGGCCGCCGCCGCGCCGCTGCCATCCGGTTTGGGAGCCGTGATGTGATGAGCATCGCAGGAAGCGCCGTAACCCACCACCTCCGCGTAAATTTTCGCGCCCCGCTCCAAAGCGTGAGATAATTCTTCCAATAATAAGATGCCAGCGCCCTCTCCCATGACAAAGCCGTCTCTCTCCTTATCAAAGGGAATGGAGGCCCGATTGGAATCCGTGCTTTCGCTCAGAGCTTTCATGGAGGTGAAGCCGCCCACCGCCAGAGGCGTGATAGAAGCCTCCGCACCACCGCACAGACAAAGATCCGCATAGCCGTCCCGGATGCTGCGGAAGGCGTCGCCCACCGCGTAGGTGCCGCCGGCACAGGCCGTCACCGGGCAGCTGCACATGCCCTCGAAGCCGGCCATAATGGCGATCTGTCCCGCCGCCATATTGGTGATAGTGCTGGGAACGTAATGAGGGGAAACTCTGTCAAAGCCCCGCTTCAGACCTCTTTCATATTCTCCCTCCATGATCTCCTGGCCGCCGATGCCGCTGGATACAATCACGCTGCAGCGCAGAGGGTCCTTCTCACCCAGGTCGCCCGCATCCACCAGCGCTTCCTTCGCCGCCGTCACCGCAAACTGAGTGAACCTGGCCATGCGCTTCGCTTCCTGACGGCCCAGAATCGCCGACGGGTCAAAGCCCTTCACTTCTCCAGCCAGCTTTACCTTCTGCTGTGCCGTATCGTAGACAGTGATCGGAGCGATGCCGCACACGCCTTCTTTTATGGCCTGCCAGCTCTCCGGCGCGGTCAGCCCCACCGGTGTCACCGCTCCCATCCCTGTGATGACTACTCTTCTTTTTTCCATGGTGAATTTTCTCTCCATCCTTTTTGATTTCATGATACAAGGGACAAAAGGTCATAAATCGAATGCTTACACAAGGTACGCCCTGCGGGTGTGCATTCGCATTTATGACTTTGTGACCCGCAACAACATGAGAAAGCAGCCATTTTTCGCAGAAAAATGAGCGAATTTCGAATGTTGTCAGGATTTCGGGAGCACGAAGTGCGGAGAAATCCTGGTATCATACCCTTTTGTCGCTTTAATCATTTCATAACTGGTCGACTGCTTCTGTCGTCCATTCCTTTTCCTGAGTCATATCCGACAATTTCTCAGATACCCATGCCCCCATCTACGCAAAGCACCTGGCCGGTGATATAGGATGCCTCGTCGCTCACAAGAAAGGCCACCGCCTTTGCCACGTCCTCAGGCGCACCGATTCTCTTTAACGGAATCTGCTCTTCCATCTTTCCCTTCGTCTTTTCGGACAGTGCCGCCGTCATATCCGTGTCAATGAACCCGGGAGCCACCGCGTTCACTGTGACGCCCCGACTGCCCAGCTCCCTGGCCATGGATTTGGTCATGCCGATGACCCCGGCCTTGCTGGCAGCATAGTTCATCTGCCCCGCGTTTCCATGAATACCCACCACAGAGCTGATATTGACGATGCGTCCGTAACGCTGTCTCATCATCACGCCGGACACCTCCTTCATGCACAGAAAAGCTCCTTTTAAATTGGTGGCGATCACCGCGTCGAAGTCCTCCTCCTTCATCCGCATCAACAGACCGTCTCTGGTGATTCCCGCGTTATTGACCAGAATATCAATTCTGCCAAAGGCTTCGCGGGCCGTCTCCATCAGATTCTTCACATCCGCCGCGTCCGCCACATTGCAGGGAACGACAATGACGTTGGACCCGCACAGGTCTGCCGTTTCCCGGGCCGCGCCCTCCACCGACCGGGCGCACAGCACCACATTCGCCCCGCGCCTCGCCAGCTCCACGCAAATTGCCCTTCCGATGCCCCTGCTGCCTCCGGTGACAACCGCAGTCTTACCAGTTAAATCCATCTCAGTCCTCCAGCTCCGCCGCCAGCTTCTCCACATCCTCCGCAGTCTCCACATTGTATGCTTTCATCTGCGGATCAATCCTCTTCAGAAACCCGGACAGTGCCTTCCCCGGCCCGATCTCCACAATGGCGTCCACCCCTGTCTCGATCATCCTGCGAATACTGTCCTCCATATAGACACTGCTCTGGACCTGGCGCACCAGCAACTCCTGAATGGTCGTCTCCTTCGGCTTCACATCTCCCAGACAGTTGAAGATCACCGGAATCTCCATTTCATGAAAATCCACTGTCTGAAAATATGCTTTCAGCTCTTCTCCGGCAGGCGCCATATAAGGAGTGTGGAAGGGGCCGCTGACCTTTAAGGGCATGCAGCGCTTTGCGCCCTTTTCCTTTGCCAGGGCCGCCGCCTTCTCCACCGCGTCCTTCTGGCCCCCCAGCACCAGCTGCCCGGGGCAGTTGTAATTGGCAATCACTACTGTTCCAAGGGCAGACGCCTCCGCGCAGGCCTCTGAAAGCGCCTCACGGTCCAGACCCAGCACAGCAATCATGGCGCTGTCCGTCCCCTCCGCAGCTCTCTGCATGGCGTCGCCCCGGAAAGCCGCCAGCTCCACGGCGGTCTTTCTCTCAAAGACTCCCGCCGCGTACAGGGCGGAATACTCGCCCAGAGACAAACCCGCCGCCACGGTCGGAACCATCCCCTTTTCTTTTAACAGATCCGTCATTCCCACTGCAAAGGCCACCATGCAGGGCTGGGTATATTTCGTCTGATTGATCAGCCCCTCCGGGTCCTCAAAGCAGACCTTTTTTAAATCAAAATCCACCTCTGCCTCATCAAAGGCTGCCCGGAAGACGGGATATTTTTCATATAAATCCGCCCCCATTCCGGCATGCTGACTGCCCTGACCGGCATATAAAAATCCAAGCTTCATCCTGTTTTCTCTCCTGTCCTGCCAATGTCGGAGACTTTCCCGTCTGCCGACCTTTTATTTTTAATGCGCCTTCAAAGCATCGGCGCTTTCTCAACCCCACTCCTGCTCCGTCGCTTCCAGCACAGATTTTCCGCCTGCATACAGCTCCTCGAAAATCTGCCGCACAGGCCGGATCTCATGGAGCATGCCGGCTACCTGACCCGCCATCACACTGCCGGTTTCCACATCGCCGTCGTTCACCGCCCGGCGCAGTCCGCCCAGGGTCAGCTTCTCCAGCTCCTCTATCCCGGCGCCCTTTTTCTCCAGCATCAGATACTCCCGGGTCATCTGGTTTTTCAGAATACGAACCGGGCCGCCGATGCTGCGTCCTGTGACAACTGTGTCAGAATCCTTCGCTTTCAGCAGCGCCTGCTTGTAATTGTCATGGATGGGGCATTCCTCACTGGCCAGAAGGCAGGTTCCGATCTGCACCCCGCAGGCCCCCAGAGCAAAGGCAGCCGCCAGCTGTCTGCCATCCGCAATGCCGCCTGCCGCGATCACCGGAACATTCACCGCGTCAATGACCTGAGGCACCAGCGCCATGGTGGTCATCTCCCCCACATGGCCGCCGGATTCCGTTCCTTCCGCGATCAGCCCGTCCACACCGGCTCTTTCCAGGCGCTTTGCCAGTACAGTGGCCGCCACCACCGGGAAAACCTTTACCCCGGCTTCCTTCCACATGGAAACATACTTGCCCGGATTGCCCGCGCCCGTGGTCACCACCGGCACATGCTCCTCAGCGATGACCTTCGCCATCTCATCCGACGCCGGATTCATCAGCATCAGATTGACGCCGAAGGGCTTATCCGTCAGACTGCGGCAGAGCCTGATCTGCGCTCTCAAATCCTCCGCAGAAAAAATGCCGCCGCTGGCAATCACTCCCAGCGCTCCGGCGTTGGAGCAGGCCGCCGCGAACCGGGCGGTGGCGATATTGGCCATACCGCCCTGAATAAAGGGGAACTCTGTTCCCAGAATCTCATTTAACTTCTGCATTGCTTTTCTCCCATCTTTCGAATCAGCTTTCCTGTCTCCGGCACTGTCAGCCGGATTTCTTAACGCCAACCCTTATCCCTCACGCCAGCTCCACCAAGGCTCCGCCCCAGGTCATGCCGCCGCCAAAGCCCACCATCAGCACTCTGCTTCCGGAGCCGATCTTTTTTAACTCTTTTAACTCCGCCAGCGCAAGCGGAATGCTGGCCGCAGAGGTGTTGCCGTACTCCTGTATGTTTTTATAACACTTTTCCTCCGGAATATGGAGCTTGTGCATCGCATGGTCAATGATACGGGCATTGGCCTAATGGAACACAAAATAATCCACCTCATCCATGCTGACCTGCTTTCTGGAGAGCACCTGCTCAATGCATTTGGGAATCATTTCCACCGCAAAGCGAAACACCGCTGTCCCCTCCATGGAAATCAGCGAAGGCTCCAGACTTCCCGCACCGGGAATATGCAGCAGCTTCTCATCGCCCCTGCAGCCCAGCACCATGTCCGTAAAGGGCCAGCCCTTCCGGCACTCCACCACAGCGGCTCCCGCTCCGTCCCCAAACAGAATGCAGGTACCTCTGTCCTCCCAGTTGACCAGGCGGCTCAAAGCCTCGGCGCCCACCACCAGCCCGAACTTCCGCTCAGAAGCGTTCAGCAGGCACTCCATCACATGCATGGCCTCCAGAAAACCGGTGCAGGCCGCGTCCAGGTCAAAGCAGGGAATGTCCTCCGGCAGTCCCAGATCCCGCTGCAGCAGGCAGGCTGCCGCCGGGCAGAGATTGTCCGCCGACAAGGTGGCCACAATGCAGGCTCCAATCTGTTCAGGAGAAATCCCGGCGTCCGCCAAAGCCGCCTTCGCCGCTCCCAGGCACAGATCCTCATGGCTTTCGGTGGTACACTCATGCCGGGTCCTGATCCCGGTGCGACTTACAATCCACTCATCACTGGTCTCCACCATCTGTGCCAGATCCTCGTTGGTCAATACCTTCCCGGGAACGCATTTCCCCAGTCCGGTAATTTTTATTCCATCCATTTACTTTCCTCTTAAAATTACTTTCTCATCGGAATGAAACCAACCCGTTGCACCCCAGCAAAGTCCGGCAACTGCCTCACGGTCGGCCCATCTCTCTGAATTTCCGGTACCTGCCCTCCTTAAGCCTGCTGCCGCTTAGCTTTATCAGTGCCGAAAACTGCGGATACAGCGCTCCTTCCAGCATGTCCACCGCCTTCTGCGGATCCTCATGGGCGCCGCCCTCCGGCTCCGGCACAATCCCATCAATGACACCCAGACTCAGAAGGTCCTTTGCCGTCATCTTCATGGCATCGCAGGCCTCCCCGCTTCTGGAAGCATCCTTCCACAGAATGGAGGCAAAGCCCTCCGGAGAAAGAATGGCGTAAACCGCGTTCTCCTGCATCAGCACCCGGTCCGCCACACCCAGAGCCAAAGCTCCGCCGCTGTTGCCCTCCCCGGTAACCACAGCAATCACCGGCACCTTCAGACTGCTCATCTCCATCAGATTCCGGGCAATGGCCTCGCCCTGCCCTTTCTCCTCCGCCTCAATACCCGGATAGGCGCCGGTGGTATCAATAAAGGTAATCACCGGACGGTGAAATTTCTCCGCCTGCTTCATCAGACGCAGAGCTTTTCGATAGCCCTCCGGACCAGGCATCCCGAAATTGCACTTCATTTTTTCTTCCAGGGTTTTGCCCTTTCTGGTGCCGATGACTGTCACCGGAACGCCGTGATACAGAGCAATGCCGCCGAGAATTGCCATATCCTCCCGGCTTTGCCTGTCCCCCCTGCATTCAAAAAACTCCGTAAACAGTCCGTCGATATAATCCTGGACCCCCGGCCGTTTCCAGTGTCTGGCAATGAGAAGCCTTTCCGCTCCGCCAAGCTGCGTGTCCCGGCCACGGCCGGACGGCTCCTTTTTTGCCTCACGTTCGCTGACAACCCCCTTCTGATGAAGAGTCAGAATTCTGATCAGCGTCCGTCGCATCTGATTTCGCGGCACCACCTGATCCACAAAGCCGTGACTCTCCTGGAACTCCGCCCGTTGAAAACCTTCGGGAAGCTTCTGATGAATGGTATCCTCAATCACCCTCTGGCCGGCAAAGCCGATCAACGCCCCCGGCTCCGCCAGAATAATATCACCCAGAGAAGCAAAGCTGGCGGTCACGCCGCCGGTGGTTGGGTGAGTCAGTACGGAAATATATAAAAGTCCTTTTTCGGAAAAACGGGAAATGGCGGCGCTGGTCTTGGCCATCTGCATCAGGGAAAGAATTCCCTCCTGCATCCGGGCCCCGCCGCTGGCGCAGAATAAAATCAGAGGAAGCCGATGGGAAGCGGCGTACTCCACCGCCCGGGTAATCTTTTCCCCTACTACAGTGCCCATGCTTCCCATCATAAAACGGCTGTCCATGACGCCCACCACACATTTGTGCCCGCCGATGGCGCCCACTGCCGTCACCACGGCCTCATTCAGGCCGGATTTGATGCGCGCCGCCTCCAGCTTCTTTGGGTAATCAGGGAACTGCAACGGATCCGACGCCTTCAGGTCCTCATCCAGCTCCTTCATGGAGCCATCGTCCAGAACGGAATTGAGACGAAAATAAGCGCCCACCGGAAAATGGTGGCCGCAATAGGGGCAAAGATACTGTTCCTGTACAATCAGGCGCTTATCGCTCTCTCTTTGACAATCCGGGCAGACAACCCTCTCCGCAAGGGTATTCTGCTCCCTGACTGCCTTATTCGCCAAAGACCGCGCGCGGCTTTTCGTAAATATTGAAGGCATGTTACTCCTCACAACTGCCCTTCCCTTTTATGAAAGGGAAGCCAGATAATTTACAATATCGCCAACGGTCACAAACTCCGCCAGCTTCTCCTCCTCGATCTGGATGCTGAATTCATCCTCCAGATTCATGGAAAGCTCCACACTGTCCAGAGAATCGATTCCCAGATCATCCTTTAAGGATGCCTCCATGGTAACCTTCTCCTCCTCAATGGCCAATGTATCCACGATGATCTTCTTTACCTTTTCAAATTCCATAATGATTTCTCCTTAAAAAAATTTAGTTAAAAATTTTTAAATAAAATTTTCAAAGTTATTCTACGAAAGTCCCGCCGCTTTGTCAATACAAAAAATAAACAATCCCGGACGTAAAAGAACCGCGGATATGCACAATCCCGTGCATGATCCGCGGTTTTTTGTTCTCCCGCTGTCACTTTTTTCCATGTTCCCGACAGTTCTCTCCAAATGATAAGGAGCTGTCAGGTCCATACGTCCGTCAGCACTCTCCTATGCCTTCGACTGCTCCTCCTCCATATGCTTCGTGATAAACTCCTTCATGGCCTGAAAGCTCTCCACGCTCAACGTATGCTCGATCTTGCAGGCATCCGCCTCCGCCACCGCGTCATCCACCCCGAGGCTGACCAGAAACCTGTGAAACAGCTCATGCCGCTCGATCATCCTCTCCGCGATCTCCCGGCCCGCGTCGGTCAGCGTAATCTGATACCCGTCGATCTTTAAATAGCCGCCGTCCTCCAGATTGTGAACCGCCACGCTGACGCTGGGCTTGCTCACTCCCAGATCCCTGACAATGTCAATGGCCCGCACATTTCCCTTTTTCCTGCTGATCCTCAGTACACTCTCCAGATAATCCTCGCCCGATTCATGCATCCCCGATACCTCCTTTTCCTTTCAGACATTCCGCCCCATGATTTCTTACTCTTCAGTATAAATCTCCTTCTCCATTTTGTCCAGAATCATCTCCGCATCCTCCAGCAGAATCCGCGCGTCCTTCTCCACCACCCCGGTCAGCTGGGACCGGTACGTAAACGTGGGCGTTCCCATGGGCGTAAAGGTCATGGAGCCGCGAAGAGACCGGATGAAGCCCGGAATTTTGTCCGGGTCCACCTTCGCGTCAGGCTTAAGTACAAACTGCAGCCGGTTTCCTGTATTTTTGATCTCCGTCATACGCATTCTCTGCCCCCGCACCCGCAGGATATTGATGCGCAGCAGGTGCTCTACCGGCTCCGGCACCGTACCGAAGCGGTCCTTCAGCTCCGCAAGCATATCCTCCTTCTCGTCAGCAGTCTCCACCCCGGCAATCCTCTTGTAAATATCCAGCTTCTGTCCTTCATTGACAATATATTCCTCCGGAATAAAGGCGTCCGCGGAAAGCTCCACCGTGGTATTTGGCTCCTCTCTCACAGGCTCGCCCTTCGCCGCGGCCACTGCCTCGTTCAGCATTTTACAGTAAAGATCATATCCCACCGCCTCCAGATGCCCGCTCTGGGAACGGCCCAGAATATTGCCTGCGCCGCGGATTTCCAGATCCCGCATGGCTATCTTAAAGCCGCTGCCCAGATCCGTAAATTCCCGAATGGCCTGCAGACGCTTCTCCGCCGTCTCCCTCAAAAGCTTCCCCCGGTGATACATCATAAAGGCGTAGGCAACCCGGTTGGAACGCCCCACCCTTCCCCGCAGCTGATAAAGCTGAGCCAGCCCCAGGTTGTCCGCGTCATGAATAATCATGGTATTGGCGTTGGAAATATCCATGCCGGTCTCAATAATGGTGGTAGAAACCAGCACATCGATGCTGCCGGACACAAACTCATACATGATCCGTTCCAGCTCATGCTCCGCCATCTGCCCGTGGGCAAAAGCCACTCTGGCCTCCGGCACCAGGGACGTCACCCTGGCAGCCACCATATCAATATCATTGACCCGGTTGTACACATAAAAAGCCTGTCCGCCCCGGGCAAGCTCACGGACAATGGCCTCCCTGACCATCTCCTCATTGTATTCCATAACATATGTCTGAATGGGCAGCCGATCCTGAGGCGCCTCCTCCAGAAGGCTCATATCCCTGACGCCGATCAGGCTCATATGCAGAGTACGGGGGATAGGCGTGGCAGTCAGAGTCAGCACATCCACGCTCTCCTTTAACTTCTTGATCTTTTCCTTGGCTGCCACCCCGAAGCGCTGCTCCTCATCGATGATCAAAAGTCCCAGATCCTTAAATTCCACATCTTTGGAAAGCACTCTGTGGGTGCCGATGACAATATCCGTCATTCCCTTCCGCAGATTTTCCACAGTCTGCTTCTGTTCTGTGGACGTACGAAAACGGCACAAAAGCTCCACAGTCACCGGATAGTCCTTCATCCGCTGGGAAAAGGTCTGATAATGCTGCTCGGCCAGGATGGTGGTGGGCACCAGATAGACCACCTGCTTGCCCTCCTGCACCGCCTTAAAGGCCGCCCGGATGGCGATCTCCGTCTTACCGTAGCCCACATCTCCGCAGATCAGCCGATCCATAATCTTTGGACTCTCCATGTCCTTCTTGACAGCCTCAATGGCCATCATCTGATCCTCGGTCTCCTCGTAGGGAAATAATTCCTCAAACTCCTTCTGCCACACCGTATCCGGTCCATAGACATAGCCATTCATCCGCTGTCTGTGGGCATACAGGTCTACCAGATCATGAGCCACGGTCTCCACTGCCTGCTTCACCTTCTGGCGGGTACGACTCCACTCCTTCGTCCCAAGCTTTGTCAGCTTCGGCTCCTTCCCGTCCGCGGAGCTGTATTTCTGTAATAAGTACAGTCCCGTAGCCGGCAGATAAATATGGCCCCCATCCCGATAGGCCAGCTTCAGATAGTCCCGGACCACATGGTCCACCTCCACCTTCTCAATGCCCTCATAGCGGGCCAGGCCGTACATTTCATGAACCACATAATCTCCCACGTGGAGCTCGGCAAAATCCCTGATTGGATTGGAGGCGGACTTTTTCTTCTTTTTGGAAATCTTTTCCGCCCCGAAAATATCCGTGGCGGCGATCACCACAAAACCGATGGATGGGTACTCAAAGCCATGAGCCACGCTGCCCTGCATACAGAGCACCTCGCCAGGCACCGGCTCCCGGTACGGATCATCAGTAAAAACCGCCGGCAGCTCATATTCTCTGATATTCTCCGCCAGCCGCCTTGCCCTGGTGCGGGAAGGGGATAAAAGCACCACCCGGCTGCGATTCTTCCTGTATCTTGTCAGATCCCGGATCAGAGTTTCAAAGCTTTTATTATAGGAAGAAACCGGTTTGCAGGAAATTTCATACTGCTCCGTCGGCGCAAAAAGCCCGCTGAAAGACGGCAGCATGGATAAAGCCAGCACATGACGCCCGGCAAGGGAAGCCGCCGCCTCCCCGGCCGGACGAATCAGCTGCGTCTGTCCCGGCAAAAGGTAACCCTTTTCCAGACGGGCAGACATACTCTCCTGAAATTCCAGCTCCACTGCCCAGGCATGCTCCTCGATTCTGGCGGGCTCCTCCAGAATAACGACACTTCTGTCATTTTCTATATAATCCAGAAGACTTTCCGTATTTTCATAAAAATAATGCAGATAACTGTCCAGATTGACCACAGAATACCAGGAAAAAAGAGCCTCCTCCAGCTCCTTTGTCTGTGTGTGAAGCCGATGGGCCTCCTCGGTATGAAAGCTCTTGCGGAAAAGGTCCTCCTGAGCGGCAGATTCTTTTTGAATCCGCTCCATACCCGCCCTCAGACGCTCCTCACTTAAAATCATCTCCGACGCCGGAAAAATCCGGACGCTCCTCAGCTCCTCCATGGAACGCTGAGTCTCGGCGTCATAGCTTCTGAGGGACTCCACCTCATCTCCCCAAAGCTCGATTCGCACCGGATTCTCCCCAGTCAGATCAAAAATATCAATCAGGTCTCCCCGCACGGCAAACTGCCCGGGCTGCTGTGCCTGGGCGCATTTCTCGTATCCAAGGCTCACCAGCCGCTTCGACAGCTGCGCCATGTCCAGGATCTGCTGCCTTTTTATTTCTATAATGCTCTCCTCATAGATCTTCAGCGGAATCTGAGGCGTCATCAAAGCGTCAAAGGTAGTAACGATGGTCACAGCCTGCTTCAATAACAGCCGCTTCAGAACCCGGATGCGCTCTCCGGTCTGTTCATTGGAGTGAACGTCCGCCTGATAAAAAATCAGATCCCGGGCAGGATACAGGCAGGCGTTCCGGTCGTAAAAGCGCACCTGCTCACAGGCTTTTCTGGCCTCCAACTCACTATAGGTCACAACGACCTTTACCCTGGCCTCCCCGCAGAGAGCGTAGGCCATATGCCATTTCTGTGCGTCAATACAGCCGCTTAAGGACACAATCCCCGGTCTTTTGGTCAGAGCTTCCTGTAACTTATCAAATTGTGGCAATTCATGTAATGGTGAAAATAACGCCCGCATTTTGTCCCCCCAGAAAGCGGCTGTGAACAGTAAAATTACTCCGCCCCGTTACAGCAGTTCATGGCCTCATCCACGCCCTGCTTCATGATAATTTCCACTGCCTTCACAGCCTTCTCCATGCCCTTTTGGGCTAACACTCTGTCCTCCGCGGAAAACCGTCCCAGCACATGACCGATCTGGTCACGCCCCGCAGGTACGCCGCCCACGCCCACCCGCACTCTGGGAAAGCTTTCCCCTCCCAGCCGGGCGATGATGCTCTTCACTCCATTGTGTCCGCCGGCGCTGCCCTTCGGACGCACCCGGATCCGTCCCGGCGGCAGAGCAATATCATCATAAATGACAATCAGCTCCCTCTCCACATCCACCTTATAAAAGTCCGTCACCGCTCTCATGCAGTCGCCGCTGGAGTTCATAAATGTCAGCGGCTTCACTAAAATCACCTTCTGCCCGTTTATGATTCCCTTGCCGATTATGCCTTTATGCTTTAATTCCTTTATGGAAATATCATATTTCTCCGCCAGCATGTCAACCGTATCGAAGCCGGTGTTATGCCTGGTGTGCTCATACTCTTTTCCCGGGTTTCCCAGACCGCAAATCACATACATAAAAGACCTCCCCTCCCGCGAAATGATTACCTGCTGTTTCCGGAGCCATCATGAAAAAAAGAACGGCTCATGCTATTCTAGCTAAAATCGCCTTATCTTTTTTTCATGATGGCTCCTGCTTTCCCGACAATCCCTTTCGCTATCCCACTAAAAACACACAAACTTTTCCCCCATTTTCACGTTCTAAATCTTCGTATCAAGGATTGCTGCAAGTCACAGCGGGAAAACGAAGCAGTTTATTCATTTTCTCGCGACCCCTTGCCGCAATCCCCCGCCCACTCCACAAATATCCCCTATTCTACAGGCAAAAAAGAGGGATGTCAAGTAAATGACATCCCTCTTCGTTTACCTTCTCTAAATGCTGCTCAGGTCTCCTCGTTCAGCATGCGTTCCCTCTCATAGGCCTCCAGTATCAGCTCCTGCAATGCCTTACGCGTCTCTAAATTAATCGGATGCGCTATGTCCCGATTCTCCCCGTCAGTACCTTTCTTACTGGGCATGGCGATGAATAACCCCTTATCACCGTCGATCACCTTAATACCATGTACTACGAATACTCCGTCAATCGTAATGGAAACGACGGCCTTCATTTTGCCCTCGCCCGCGATCAACCTCACCCGTACATCTGTGATGTTCATTTTGATAACCTCTCTGTATAATCTCCCTTATACATGAGAATCGTTATCGTTCATTACAAGTTTTATTTCGCCCGGTTCACCGATGAGAGTAGTATTAGCACGTATTGTGTCGCGGCTTTCTACGATACAATTCTCAATATAAGTATTATCCCCGATGTAAACATCATTCAGGATAATGGAATTCTTAATTGTAACATTGTTTCCAACGTATACTTTCTTGAAAATAACGGAATTCTCCACGTTGCCGTTGACGATGCATCCGCTGGCGACCAAACTGTTCCTTACCTTGCTGCCCGCGTTGAATTTCGCCGGGGCCATATCCTCCACCTTGGTGTAAATATCGGGATATGTCTTAAAGAAGTAATCACGCATCTCTTTCTTTAAGAAGTCCATATTGGTGTCATAATAATCCTGTACGCTCGCGATATTGGACCAGTATTCACTGAACTTGTAGCCGTAAATTTTCTTTGTGTCTTTGTAACGGACCAGCACGTCGCGGACGAAATCATATCTGCCCTCCTCCGCGCACTGCTCCAGAAGTTCAATCAGAAGACGTCTGCGCAGAACATAAATACCGCAGGAGATCTGCTTGCCGCTCTGGGCTATCGGCTTCTCCACGAACTCCGTAATACGGCATTCATCATCCATGCGAATCACACCGTATCTCTCAAGGTTTGCATCTTCGGGCATCTCCTTGCAGACAACGGTGATCTCTGCCTTTTTCTTGATGTGGTAGTCTAAAACCTTATTGTAATCCATCTTGTAAACGCAGTCGCCGGAAGCGATGATCACGTAGGGCTCGTGGCTCTGCTTGAGATCCCACATGGCCTGATACATGGCGTCCGCCGTGCCGCGATACCAGTTCGGATTATCGGCGGTGATGACAGGAGTCAAAACCTTCAGTCCGCCCTGCTTGCGCCCGAAATCCCACCACTTGGAGGAGCTTAAGTGTTCATTCAGACTGCGGCCATTGTACTGCGTCATTACAAGCACGCTCTGGATGCCGGAATTGCTCATGTTGCTCAGTGCAAAATCAATCGCTCTGTAGCTGCCCGCCACCGGCATGGCGCTGACTGCCCTGTTCTGAGCCAATACTTTCATTCTGTAGCTGCTGCCGCCCGCTAATATTATACCGATTGCTCTCATGTCCTATTCACCAACCTTTATCAGAGATTTCCCGCTAGCCATGGTGTTGTCCGGGTAGTCTTCTAAAGTGGTAATCCCAGAAATCACGCTGTTCTTACCAATCGTAACACCATTTGGAATGACAGATTTCTCACCGACGCACACAAGTCCCTGATTGTAAATATGCGGATGTGTCTCGTTCGGAACCTCCTCGCCGACGCCAATCACCACATTGCTGCCAATCACCACATCCTCGGCGATCACGGACTTGTTGATCCTCGTATCCGCGCCGATGGTGGAATTGTTCATGATGATGGAGTCTCTGACAACCGCTCCTTCCTCGATCGTCACATTGCAGCCGATGACGGAATTATAAATCTCGCCGTAAATGGAGGAGCCTTCTCCAACGATAGACTTCTCAGCTACGCCCTTCTCGCCCACATACTGCGGGGCAAGTATCTTGGAATCAGTATAAACCTTCCAGTATTCCTCGTAGAGATTGAACTCCGGAACCAGATCGATCAGCTCCATATTTGCTTCCCAGTATGAGCTCAGAGTTCCTACATCCTTCCAGTATCCTCTGAATTCATAAGCAAACAGCGGCTCCTTATTTTCATGCACATAGGGAATAACATGCATGCCGAAATCCAGATTTGGCTGGCTCTTGTTGGCCAGCAGTGCGGCTTTCAGTACGCTCCAGTTAAATATGTAAATACCCATGGATGCCAGATTGGAGCGCGGGTTTTTGGGTTTCTCCTCAAAGTCTACGATCTGTCTGTTTTCATCGGTGATCATGATACCGAAGCGGCTGGCCTCCTCCCATGGAACAGGCATCACTGCGATGGTCGCCGCCGCGTTATTTTCCTTGTGGAAGTCGAGCATTACCTCGTAATCCATCTTGTAGATGTGGTCGCCTGAAAGAATCAGGACATAATCGGGGTTGAAGCTGTCGATGTAGTCGATATTCTGAAAAATAGCGTTGGCAGTGCCGGTATACCATTCGGTATTCGCACTCTTCTCATACGGGGGAAGTACGCTGACTCCGCCGATATTTCTGTCCAGGTCCCAGGGTATGCCGATACCGATGTGACTGTTCAGTCGTAATGGCTGATACTGGGTCAAAACGCCGACCGTATCTATGCCGGAATTGATGCAGTTGCTTAAGGGGAAGTCGATAATCCTGTACTTTCCGCCGAAAGAAACTGCCGGTTTTGCAACCTTTGTTGTCAGCACGCCGAGACGACTACCCTGCCCGCCGGCCAACAGCATCGCAATCATTTCTTTCTTTACCATGTTATCACCTCATCCAGTCCGTTTTTGTCACCTGCCACACCGTAACCGTCAAAAAGCTCCTGGCGGTCATGACGTGACATGCAACGATTTTCTTGAAACAGGGGGCATCGACCCTTGTACGCAGCAGCGTTCAAAGGTCTCTGGAAGGATTTGCCCGATTTCAGTGAACTGATTATATCATACTCCTTTAAAAAAGTGAATAGAATTTGCTTTCGAATCAAAATTTTTTTGTGTATTTTTTGTGTGTTTAGCACTATTTTACAATTAGCTGTGATAAATTTTCAGCAGTTTTTACGTTAGCTTTTCAGGCTTTGACAGAAATTCTCCGTCAGCTTTGTCAGGCTTTCCCACAGGCGCCGTCTTTTACAGATTTCTTTAATAACCAAAATTCCATCCCGGCGCCCTCTTTGCTTCCGGGAAATGTCACTATCCCCGCAAACCTTCTGATTGTATTTTCCGGCATTTGGCGCTATAATAAGGTAGCCGGTATTCACAGCCGTTTTTCCTGAAACCGAACTTCACAGGAGAAAACGCCGGCTGTAAACAGCGGCAGTACATTAATTTCATGAGGGACATATTATGTATCAGATAGATTTTAACATACCTTCTCATATCTATTTCTGCGGGATCGGCGGCATCAGCATGTCCGGCCTTGCAGAAATTTTACTGGAAAGAGGCTTCAGAGTCTCCGGCTCCGATATGAAGGCTTCCCAGCTGACGGAGCGCCTGTCTCAGGCCGGAGCCAGGATATATATCGGTCAGAAAGCCGAAAATATCACTCCTGACATCGACTGTGTGGTTTTCACCAGCGCCATCCATAAGGACAATCCGGAGTACATGGAAGCCGCGCGGCTGAAGCTTGCGACGCTGAGCCGGGCAGAGCTTTTAGGGCAGCTGATGAAAAATTATTCCTGCCCCATCGCCGTCTCCGGCACCCACGGCAAGACCACCACTACCTCCATGATCTCGGAGATCATGATGGCGGCGGGCACCGACCCAACTCTCTCCATCGGCGGCATGCTTGACTCCATCGGCGGCAATATCCGCATCGGAAACGGTCCTTATTTTGTGGCGGAGGCCTGCGAATATACCAACAGCTTTCTGAGTATGTATCCAAAGGTCGCGCTGATTTTAAATATAGAAGAGGACCATCTGGATTTCTTTAAGGATCTTGAGGACATCCGCCGTTCCTTCCGGCTTTTCGCCCGGAAGGTGCCGGCAGACGGCCTGCTGATCATCAACGGGGACATCGAGAATTACGGACAGCTGACCCGGGGACTGCCCTGCCGGGTGTGCACCTTCGGCACCGCCGCCTCCAATGACTACTATCCTCTTGCCATCTCCTCCCTTGGAGAGAGGGGCATGACAGCCCGTATTATGACGCCTCAGGGCGAAGCGGATCTTGCCCTGCACATCCTCGGGAAACACAATATTTACAATGCCATGGCGGCTCTGGCAGCGGCGGACGCCCTGAAAACTGACCGCGAGGTTTCTCTGAAAGCGCTGCAGAACTTTGAGGGCAGCAGGCGTCGCTTTGAGTACAAGGGAAAATTTAACGGCGTCACCGTTATCGACGACTACGCCCACCATCCCACGGAGATTACCTCCACCCTGACAGCCGCGGCGGACTGCCCCCATAACCGGCTGTGGTGCGTTTTCCAGCCCCACACCTATTCCCGGACCAAGGCTCTGATGGAGGACTTTGCCCGCGCCCTGGCGAAAGCGGACGTGGTGGTGCTTTCGGACATCTATCCCGCCAGAGAGACAGACAATCTGGGAATCAGCTCCGCCGATCTGCAGCGAAAAATCTCCGCGCTTGGCACGGAATGCTATTACCTTCCGGATTTCGAATCCATTGAAAAATTTCTGGCAAAAAAATGTATCCACCAGGATATGCTCATTACCATGGGCGCGGGAGACATCGTAAAAGTGGGCGAAGCGCTGGTTCAGGCTTAGGTTATCCACAATTCCACAGGATCGGAATTTGTCGAATCCACAGGATTATCCACATATCCCGTAAAAAAATCCTGTTTCCAATTGGAAAATGTTGTGCTATGATGTGGTTATCTTAAAAAAGCAGGTGTTTCCATGAATACATGTGTCCAGCTCGCCTCTCAGTCCGAGGTGACTGTCATTCCCAATACCGTGATCGATCAGGTTCTCACTGAGGCCAACGAGCTTCAGCTGAAGGTGTACCTGTATATTCTGCGCCATCAGGCAGATTCTGATATGCTGCAGATTCCCAGAATGGCGGATTATTTTAATGAGACGGAAAAGGACATTGGACGAGCTGTCAGATTCTGGGAAAATAAGGGAATCTTTGTACTCACACAGGAGCAGCCTGCCGCTCAGAATGCCGCCGGACAGCCGGACGATTCTGCGCAGCCCCCGGCCGTTCCCGTCCGTCCCAAACTGTCCAGAGATCAGATTCACCAGCTGTCCACGGACAAGGAATTTTCCGGGCTGATGTTTCTGTCAGAATCCTTCATCGGGAAACCGCTGACGAGCCGGGATCTGGAGTCTCTGTTTTTTATTACAAAAAGCCTCCATTTTTCCAATGAGCTTTTAGAGTACCTTCTGGAATACTGCGCTTCTCAGAATAAAAAGAATTTCAAATACGTGGAAGCTGTGGCCATCGCCTGGTCTTCTCAGGGTATCACAACCCCTCAGGAGGCAAAGGAACAGAATCAGGCGTACAACCATCGAATTTACAGTGTTATGAACGCTCTGGGCAGGAGAACTGACCCCACACCTGCGGAGATTGCCTACATCCAACGCTGGTATCAGGAATATATGATGGACACGGAGGTCATCGAGGAGGCCTGCCGCAGGACGGTACTGGCCACGGACAAGAACCGCTTTCAGTACGCGGACAAGATTCTGCTCTCCTGGTCTCAGGCCGGCGTCCGCAGCGTACCGGACATTGCGAAGGCGGACAGTACCTATTCCAGAAAGCGCCACGCCGCTCCCCGCAGATCCGCCCAGCCCGCATACGCCGCCAACAATCCGTTTTTGCAGCATACGCAGTCTGACACTGACTATGACAAGCTGGAAAAGCTGCTTTCATAATGCTATCTGCTATTATTTGACAGAACCTTACCATATATTCATGGTCATTAACAAACCGGTATAACCCAAAAGGAGGCGGCTCCCTTGCCCACTGCTTCAGGCTCTTTACAGGCAATTGCAAAAGAATACGAGGATCTGCGTCTTCAAAATGAGAGGCTGCAGGCTGACAGGCAGGCTGAAATCTTTCAGAAGCTGCCTGATTGCCGTGCCATCCACGAGCAGATGATTTCTCTGAGCATGGAGCACGCCATGAGAGATCTCTACGGGAAAGCAAAGGATGATACGGAATACCATGCCCGTATGCGGGAACTTCGCGACCGGAAGGAAAGACTTCTTTCAGACGCCGGTTATCCCGCGGACTATCTGGAGCCCATCTACCGCTGCCCCGTCTGTAAGGACAAGGGCTTTGTGGACGGGAAGCCCTGCTCCTGCTATGAGCGCAGGCTGCGGGAGGCCCGCTTCGCCCAGTCCGGGATTCAGAAGCTTCTGGAAACGCATAATTTTTCCACTTTGAGTTACCGATACTACGAGGGGGAGGATCTGGCCCGCTTTCAGAAAGCGGTGACCGCCTGCCGGGAAATGACAGCTCATTTTGACTCTCAGAAAGACAATCTGCTTCTCTACGGCACTGTAGGCTGCGGCAAGTCCTTTTTGTCCGGCTGCGTAGCCAAAGAGCTGCTGGATCAGGGATATTCCGTAATTTATTTCAGCGGGACCGCGCTTTTTGACATTCTTTATCACGATTCTCTTTACAACGGGGTTCGGGACCTGTACAATTATGACCTGGTCATCATTGACGACCTTGGCGCTGAAATGACAAACAGCTTTGTTACCACTGCCCTTTTTACCTTTATCAATGAAAGGGCGCTGCGGCAGAAAGCGACGATCATCTCCACCAACTTAAATCTGTCTGAGATCCGGGACCGGTATTCCGACAGGATTGCCTCCCGTCTTGTCCAGAATTTTAAAATATTAAGACTTTCCGGGCCTGACATCCGGATTTTGCAGCGAATACAACATGAAAGTGAGGATTAAGCATTGGCCATCGCCGAAGAAGAACGCAACCTGAATACCATACCCGTAGGAACTCTTGGCATCATCTCGCTGAGAAGCTGTGAGGATTTAAGCCGGAAGGTGGACGCCTATCTGGTGAAATGGAGAGAGGAACGGGAGAGCGAGCACAAGGACAGTCTGCCCTTTGCCGGTTATCAGAGAGAAACCTATCTTCTGAAAGCCAATACGCCCCGCTTCGGTTCCGGGGAAGGCAAGGGCGTCATTTTGGAATCCGTGCGCGGTTACGACCTTTACATTATGGTGGATGTAACCAACCACAGTATGACCTACTCCCTGTTCGGGGATGATAATCACATGTCTCCCGACGACCATTATCAGGACTTAAAGCGCATCATCGCCGCCGTGGGAGGCAAGGCCAGACGGATCACTGTTATCATGCCCTACCTTTATGAAAGCAGACAGCACAAGAGAAGTGCCAGAGAATCTCTGGACTGTGCCATCGCTCTGCAGGAGCTGGTACGGATGGGTGTGGATCACATCATCACCTTTGACGCCCACGATCCCAGAGTGCAGAACGCCATTCCCTTAAACGGCTTCGAGAACGCGCCGGCCAGCTATCAGTTTATCAAAAATCTGCTCCGCCATGTGAAGGATCTTCAGATTGACGCCGGGCATATGATGGTCATCTCCCCTGATGAGGGCGGCATGAAGCGGGCCATCTATGTAGCCAATGTGCTGGGGCTGGATATGGGCATGTTTTATAAGCGCCGGGATTATACCCGGGTAGTGAACGGCCGCAACCCCATCCTTGCCCATGAATTTCTGGGCTCCGATGTGGAGGGCAAGGACATGATCATCATTGATGATATGATCTCCTCCGGTGAATCTGTGCTGGAGGTGGCCGCCGCCCTGAAGGCGCGAAAAGCAGCCAGAATCTTCATCTTTGCCACCTTCGGCCTGTTTACCAACGGACTGGAGATTTTTGACAAAGCATACGAGAACGGGACTATCACCCGGGTGCTGACCACCAATCTGATTTATCAAAACCCCGAGCTTCTGAAAAAGGAATGGTATCTGAGCACAGATCTGAGCAAGTATATCGCTTACCTGATCGATACGCTGAATCATGATTCCTCCATCAGTGAGCTGCTGGATCCGGTGGCGAGGATTCACCGGGTGGTGGCGCGGTATAAGGCCGGGGAGGAAATCTGAGGAATGAATTGCGGGCGGACGCATACTGTCCACCCGCTCTTTTTTTCAAACCTGATCCAATGCTTCCTTCAGCAGCCGGTTCACCATCGCCGGGTCGACCTTGCCCTTCATGGCCTTCATGGTCTGTCCCACCAGAAAGCCCAGAGCTTTCTGCTTTCCGCCCTTATAGTCGGACACAGACTGGGGATTATTCTGCAGCACCTCTTCCACTGCCTTTCTCAAAAGACCCTCATCGCCGACAGTTTTTAAACCCTTTTCTTCCACATAGCTGACCGGATCAACATTTTCCTCAAACATGACCTCAAAGACCTCCTTGGCCACAGAGCCGTTGATGGCCTTCTGCTCTGTCAGGTCGATCAGCTTTGCCAGATTCTCAGGACTGAACCGAAGGTCGGACACGTCCCGGTTTTTCTCCCGGCACAGGCGCAGGGTCTCGCCCATAAGCCAGTTGGACACCTGCTTTGGCTTTCCGCAGATGGCGGCGGCAGCCTCAAACAGATCCGCCAGAGCTTTTTCACCGGTCAGAATCTCAATAT
>JAJQID010000163.1 GCA_021199405.1 Lachnospiraceae bacterium | reverse complement strand
GAGATATCCGCTATTCCGGAGAGATCATGCACGGCCTGGGCAAGGGCAATGTATATGTGGAGATCGGCTATGAATATATCGCGGAGGATCCGGCGCTGGGAATGAATTCCAAAAATACGGTTTACGGAAATCCGAAGCTCTTTGACAAGGAGCAGATATCCGCGGTGGATGTGGAGACAGCTGTAAAGGTCATGGCGGACAAGGGCAGCTTTGTGGTGGCGGCAAAGCTTCAGGAAAATGTGAACTTTCTGTCCCTGACCTACCGGTGGGTAGCCATCCGTTTCCCGGCCGGCAATGATCTGGGAATTGCGGAAAATTACACCGGTAAGAGCATTTCTGTGGATACGCCCACGGTGGTGATGGGCGTGAGGGAGAATCATTATTTCCATGTGCGTTATAACAACATGGAGCCCTGCAGCATCGCTTATGAGATGACAGAGCCGGGAAGCGGTGAGATTACCTCTGACGGTGTTTATACGTCGCCGTCCAGGGAAGGCGTCTATGAAATCCGGGTTTTCTGCGTGGATATGCCGATGATCTGTACATACGCCTATGCCATTGTCAAAAAGGAAGCGGAAGAACCGGAAAAGAAAAAGTAAGCGGGACGGTCAGAATATTCCCGGTGGAGGAGATTGGCAAATATGATCTATCAGTCGCAGTTGATGAGACTTTCATCTGTCCGGACGATAAAATCGAATACCGTTAATGATGTCCTGATCTGCCGCGATCTGAATTCCGCTGCGGGAACGCTGTATACAGTACTGGCTGTCAAGGAGCATGAGACGGTGAAGAGCTGCCTGGAGATGTTCCGGGAATATGGGACGTCGGACAGGGATGTCTGCGTACACAGCTTTTCAGACCAGGGTATATTCTGCATGGTGTTTGAGTATAAGCAGGAAAGACCCCTGGATGATTTTTACGCGGGCGGGTTTTTCAGCCTGCAGGAATGTGAGGAAATCTGTGTTCAGGTGATCATGGCCTGCCTCACGTCGGGCCTGCCTTATCCCTTTCTTTATCTGATTTTGAAGCAGGGGCAGCTCAATCTTTCCAGGGATCGGTCTGTATACCTTGGATATCAGACAGATCTGGCCGAGCTGGATATCGGAAAAACGGAGAGGGACTGTGCGGTGGAATGCGCACAGATCCTGCGGAGGATTCTGAGTCCCAAGAAGTCCGGAAAGGCCTTCAGCTATCAGCTTCTGGAAAAGAAAATCGACAGAAAAAGCTATTCCACCTTCACGGAGCTTTATAAGGACATCCGGGTTGCATCCGCGCCCCAGAAAAAGAAAAATATCATCCAGCGGATCAAAGCCTGGTTTCTCCGGAGACAGGATATTATTTTCCGGATTTTACTGTATCTGTGTGTGGTGCTTGTGGTGATTGCCCTGGCGTCCCTGATCACACAGCTGCTTTTTGGGGACATTCCCTGGCTGAGGCTTTTATTCAACGGATTTAAAACGATTGGAACGGAATCACTGACAGGATGAGGAGGAGAGACGAATGAAAAGATGGATAACGGTTCTTTTTTGCTGTCTCTGGCTGCTTACAGTGGCTGTCTGCCGGACCCTGTCAGGAGGAATTCTCATAGAGCAGGTTCCTCAGTTTATGCTGGTGAGCAATAATATAGAGAGCGGCAGCAAATTTATCGGGCTGGACAGCTATGAGGACACTCTGTATGGGCTGCTGGCCCTGAAAACGGCGGAAGACAAGCCTCAGACCTATCGTATTGTGGAGATTTCCGAGGATGGTCAGGCACTGACCGCAACACCGGTATTTGCCCTGGTGCTGGAGGAGGAAAGCACTGTCAGCGATTTTGCCTGCGTTTCCGACGGCTTTTATGTGTCTGTGATAACCACGGCGGGGAACAGCGCTGGAATCTATTTCGTGGAGACAGATTATCTGTCCGAGGACAATCTGCCGGGCAGTGAGGAGGAGCCGGATTTCTTTTCTCTGCACGTCTCTCAGACGTTGACGGCGGAGGAGGGCAGACAGATCAACTGGGCCGGGTATGAGGACGGAGCGTTTGTGTCCTGGAAGGACGATGGAACCGGCGTGGTGTATTATATCGAGGACGTGACCGGAGATGCTGCCGGCGAGCAGCTTCTCATGGACGCGGGGCAGGAGGCCAGCAATCAGCAGTTTTATCTGATTACCTGGCTGGTGCTTTTGTTTGCAGGCTTTGGTCTGATTATACTGGCGGTGAACGGCCTGTATCGCAGAAGCTATACAGTGTACATGGTGGCGATTACGGAGGCTCTTCTCTTTTTGCTGATACTGGCCTGTGCGGTGCTGACGATATGGATGCGGCGGACCACTGTGCTGGAGGAGGATGAACAGTTCAGCCAGTATTACCTGGAGCTTTTCGCGGATAATATTGACGACGATGAGTTCCAGAATATGGAGGCGGACAGCTTTTATTCTGAGGATGATTACTACACTCTGTGGGATAAGCTGGCAGATTTTGTGGCGGATGAAAGAACGGAGGGAAATTTTTCAGACCTGTGTCTGGTCAGGAGCGAGGATCAGATGGTCCTGGTCAGTGCCAGCGGAAAGAACGGTCTGTCTCTTGAAAACATTTATGGCGGAGAGGAATTCCTGGAGGTTGAGCTTCAGATGCACGAGGGCTTTTGCCTGACGGCGGTTTTGAGTGAGGAAGAGGAAGGATGGTTTGCGGATACCTTCACCCGCAGATACCTCCTGGTCTCGGCAGTGCTGTTTTTGCTTTCCAGCGCGGTTTGTCTGGCGTTCCTTTTAAGCCAGGGAAGGGAAATCTCCGGTCTTTCCAGGGCCATGCTGACAGCCTCCGGCGGATATGAGGTCCCCTCAAAAGAAAGAGCAAGAAGTAAAGATGTGGCACTGATGTGGAACAGCTTTATGGAAATGCAGAAAAAGATCAACCAGATTAATTACGCCAGATACCGGATCTATGAATCCTGCTATCGCTTCGCACCGAAGGATATCGAGAAAATATTCGGCAGGGACTCCATTACCGAGGTGGACGGAGGAGATTTTGTCCGTCTGATGGGAACCATGGCTTTTGTCACCTCTGATGAGCCGGAGAGCCCGGATGAGGATTCCGCCGCCCGGATGAGCTCCTTTGTCACACTGGTTGAAAAGCATCAGGAGGAAAGCGGAGGCTTCTTTGTACCGGGAAATTCGGATCTGACCAGCCTGAGGGTCCTTTTCCTCGAGGACAACCATCACAGTGTTGATTTTGGAACCTCTTTTCTGAATGAGTTTTCTTCCGCGCCGGAGCTTAATGGCATGAAGACAGGCATTTTGCTTCATTACTCAGAATTTCTTTACGCGGTGGCGGGTAATGACCAGCAATGCTTTCCCTTTCTTTTATCGGAGGATAAAGAGCAGATGGAACGCTTTGCGGCCTGGTTTCGTGAGATGGGCTTAAAGCTGGTGATTACAGACGAGGTGAGAATCCGGGAGAAAATTGGAGTAAACTGCAGATACATAGGCTACATTTTTCTGGAAAAAGCCGGCAAAAAGGTGGAGCTGTATGAGGCGCTGAACGCCTGCGCTCCTGTGGAGAGACGGCTGAAGCTGGAGTCTGAGGAGAAATTTCAGAGGGCCATCAGACTGTTTTATCAGCATGATTTTTATCTGGCCAGAAACGGCTTCTCTGATGTTCTGAAGATCAATCCTTATGATCAGATCAGTAAATGGTATCTGTTTACCTGTGAAAAATATCTGAACCAGACATACAGTGCCGGCGACATCTGCCGCCTGAGACCGGAAGCCTGAAAATGAAGAATACCATAACCATGGAAGGGAGGAAACAGGGTGGACAATCTTAGCAATCTGTTCAGCGTGCTGGTTACGACCGCGAAGTCAAAGATCACGCCGCTGGTGACCAAATTCAGACTGTGGACAAGCTGGGACTATATCTGGGCAAAGCTGGTCGCCCTGGTTCAGAACCTCTTTACCAATGTTCTTAACATCAAGCCGCGTCACAAGAAGGATTATTATGAAATTTTCGGCTGGCTGGTCAGCAAAAAGCTGGCCTACGCGGCGGTGGCGGTGGCCGGAGTGCTCAGTCTATATTATCTGATCAGTGTGCGCAATATTCTGCCGGAGTCGGACGCGGATGCGGTGAAATCCTATTCCTACGATTCTCTTCTTCTTCGGTTTGCCAGCGGAACGGTACAGATTAAGGCGGCTTCCGGTTATCTTGCCTACGAAGGCGAGGTGGATTCCGGCGCCGTCACGGGCTATGGCACGCTGTACAATTCCAGCGGCGTGGTGGTGTATCAGGGAAATTTTGAATACAACCAGTATGATGGAACCGGTACCCGCTATTATGACGACGGCACGCTGATGTACACGGGAGATTTCGTGGATAATGAGTTCAGTGGCAGCGGAAAGCTTTACCGGGAGAGCGGAACTCTGGAGTATGACGGTGAGTTTTTAGCCGGATACAAGGAGGGGAGCGGCAGCCTTTACGACGTCTCCGGCAGCCTGGTTTACACCGGCACCTTCAGTAAGGATGAGCCGGTTTACAGTGAGCTTCTCGGGCAGAAGGCTTCGGATATTTCCGGAAGCTATACCGGCGAAAGGCTGGTCTATGATCAGGATGACAGCTTTGCCGTGGTGCTGACAGATATCGGCGCCATTTATGCCAATGATGTCAGCGCTTCCACGCTGGAGGATGAGATCACGGCCGACAGGATTCTGGTGCTGAAGAGTAAATTTACAGCAGGAAACAGTAAGCTTTCGGATAAGGACTCTCTTGACAGTTATTTCGGCACGGTGGCGGAGGTTCAGACAGTGGATGTGGATCTTTCCCAGGCTGTGGCCTTTTATCTGACAGAGGGTGAGGAATGCAAAATCAGTCTGGAGGTCAGTCAGGAATATGACGATTATCTGGAGGTGGAGGCCTACAGCGGTCAGTGCACGGCCTACACCTACACCAAGGACGGGCTGACCTATACCTTCCTGTCCACAGGCTCTGACGGCACCTTCTCCTTTTATACCATAGAGAAAGAGGAGGGACGGACCGGATGAAGAAGCGTTTGACGGCGGCTGTTCTGGCGGTGGCCCTGATCATGGGAAGCCCGGCGGTTCAGGCCCAGGCGGTGAGCATGGATACGGACGACAGCCTGTCTTTGGAAAATTCTCTTAAGCTGGCTCTCGCCTCTGATTCAGATTACCAGTCGCTTTCCAATGAACTGGCCGTGCAGAAAAAAAATCTCCGGCAGGCGGTCAGTGATGCCGGGGGAAGCGAGAAGGAGGACTGGGACTGGTCGGTGCTGTTGAAGGTGACCCTTTCTGAGGGGCAGAGTCTGGAGGAATATTATTCCACAATGACGCAGACCACTCTGCAGCAGGCGGAGGTCACCCTGGCGCAGGCGAAGCTGAACAGCCGCAAATATGAGCTGGAGAGCGAGATCGCCGGTTATTACATACAGATCATGACTGATCAGGAGCGGATTTTGGTTCAGGAGGAGCTGCTGGAGGACAAAAACACCGTTCTGACAAAGACGAAGGCTCTTGTGAAGTCCGGACAGGCAGATTCCTCAGATGAGGAGTCGGCCCAGGATGAGGTGGATGATCTTACGGGAGATATTCAGGCCGATCAGGATGATCTTCAGACAGCCATAGAGGGATTGACCTCTCTTACCGGGGAGGAGGTGTCGGATGATGCGGCGCTGACCGGTGTGGAGGTGGATGACAGTCTCTGGGAAGGGAATCTGGAGGAGCTGACAGACTGGGCAATTGAGAATGATGAGGAATATCTGACCGCCTGGAAGGATTGTCTGGAGTCTCTTTTGTCTCTGTGGTCGGATTATACGGTGCTGAATGAAGAATATCCCATTCCTGACAGTATTTTTGAATATATTGTCAGCGCAGCCGCGGGAGAAACCATAGATACAGACGCCTTTTATGACGAATATACCGCTTACTGGGAGGAAAGAAAGGCTGCCCTTACTCTGGATAAGGAAGAGGCTGGGGATGAGACAGCGGAGGACACAGACGGGACCGCAGAGGATGGGACACAGACGGAGGATGAGGCTGAGGAGACCGATGATACAGCTCAGGAGGCTGACGGGAATACCTCGGAGACTGATGATGGTTCTTCCTCGGAGAATGACGATTACGCTTTGCATGACGCCATCCTGGACTATCAGAATAAGGTCCTTGCCGTGAATAAGCGTGCGCAGGAGCTGACCGACAGCGTAAAGGAAGCCTATGACAGTCTGACGAGCCTGCGGGACGCATATGAGGAAAAGCAGGATGATCTGGAGGAGCATCAGAGCAGTCAGAAGTTGAACAGGGTGAAGTACCGTCTGGGAGAGCTTTCTAAGGAGGATTACCAGTCTCTGACAGAAGAGACACAGACCCTTCAGCTGGATGTGCTGGACGCCAGAAGCGAATACTGGCAGTCCTATTATTCGCTGAACAGCGTTACTTACGGAGGAATTTCAGCCATCGCCTCAGGGGATCTTTCCATTCAGGAGGATACGAATGAGGAGGGTTCTGAGGAGATAGAAGAGGCTGTGATTGTGGTTTCCATCCAGGCGAATCCTGATGAGCAGACCTTTTCTCTGGCGGTGACCATTCCGGAGGAATACGCGGACTCTATCGTTTCCTTTGAGCTCTGGAATGGGGATGTACAGATCGGGAGCCGCACATCAGTGGGTGATACTCTGACGGCCGCCAGCCTTTCAGAAACATCAGAAGTAAAGCTTCTGTTTTATGATGAAGCCGGTGGACTGCTGGGCGAGTATGAGATTGACCCCTCCGTGCCGGTTTCCACACTTTCGGTGAAAATCGCAATAGAAATGAAATAAGGCAAAGGAGAAGAGATATGGCAGATTATCCAATTATTTCGGACGTCAGTGCTTACATCGTTAAGACACTTCGCAGCAAAATGTGCCCGGAGCCCATACCGTCTCCCAATAATATAGAGGTATCCTCCCCGGCGGATCAGGATGTGGATTATATCCTGGGGCTCTATCTGTATGATATCCGGGAGGAGAGCGACGTGACCCAGCAGAATTATTTTCAGAAGGGCCGGGTCCAGTTAAAAAAACCGCCCAGGCCTTACGGCCTTTACTATATGGTCTTCATCAACGGTTCCTCCCAGATGGGGTTAAAGGCGCCGGATATTCAGAAGATCATCGGAAGGGTAGCGCAGATTATCAATGACAACAGCTCTGTGCTTCCCAACCAGCTGCAGTCCTGGCTGGATACCCAGGAACCTCCGATTGTACTGTCTCAGGCGAAGATAAGTCTGGAGGAGAAGGTGAGGGTGTGGCAGGCGATCA
>JAJQID010000165.1 GCA_021199405.1 Lachnospiraceae bacterium | reverse complement strand
ATCCATCTGCTCTGGCAAATCTCCGGGGGTCAGATAACGAAAATTGGTTTTCTCCATACAGACCACACGGGGATCATTGCGAAGCTTCCAGTCCAGCTGTCCGTGCCCCACATCCACGGCATAAACCTCTGAAGCCCCATTCTGAAGCATACAATCTGTAAAGCCTCCGGTGGAAGCACCGATATCCATACACACCTTTTCTTTTAAATCCAGTGAGAAGCTTAGAAAAGCCTTTTCCAGCTTCAGACCGCCCCGGCTGACATACTTCATGGCGCCGCCGCGCACCTCAATCCGGGCCTTTTGGTCATCAAACAGGCTCCCGGCCTTATCCTCCCGCTGGTTATCCACAAATACCCAGCCGGCCATGATCATGGTTTTCGCCTTCTCCCTGCTGGGCGCCAGACCCCGGTTCACCAGCAGCACATCCAGCCGTTCCTTCATATCAGAATTTTCTCTTTTCTTCCTTTATTCTAATCGCTCCAGAATTCCCCTGGCTACACTTTCGGCGTCAATTCCCAGCATCTGCTTCAGTTCCTTAATACTGCCATGCTCTATAAATCTGTCAGGAATGCCTACGCTGTACAGTGGGACACAGACACCATGCTGCAAAAGGCAGGCTCCTACCGCAGCGCCGTAACCGCCGGTGAGCACATTATCCTCCATGGTTACAAGCAGCTCATGATGAGCCGCCTGAATGAGCACCGCCCGCTCGTCGATGGGTTTGATGAAGCGGCCGTTCACCACCGTAATATCCAGTCCCTGCTCCTTTAAGATCTCACGGACCTCCATAGCCTCCTCCACCATGCTTCCCACGGAAAAAATTACCACCCGGCTGCCCTGATGCAGGACCTCGCACTTGCCCATCAGAATAGGCTCCTGAAACTCCTCAAAATCCTGACAGGCCCTGCCCCTGGGATAACGAACCGCCACCGGGCAGGACTGCTCCAGGGCAAATTTCAGCATCATCGCCAGCTCCCAGTCATTCTTGGGCGCCAGAATATGCATATTGGGCATGGAGGATAAATAAGAATAATCGAATACCCCCTGATGAGTTTCCCCATCGCTGCCCACAATTCCCGCCCTGTCAATGGCAAAAACCACCGGCAGATTCTGTATGCAGACGTCATGGAGAATCTGGTCATAGGCCCGCTGCAGAAAGGAGGAATAAATGGCCACCACCGGGCGGTATCCTCCCACCGCCAGGCCCGCCGCAAAGGTCACCGCGTGCTGCTCCGCGATTCCAACATCGAAGAATCTCTTCGGAAAACGCTTCTGAAAACGGGTCAGACCGGTACCGCCGGACATGGCTGCCGTGATGGCAACCACCTTCGGATTTAACTCTCCAAGCTTGCAGACCGCTCCTGAGAAAACGTCTGTATAGTCCGGATAATTTTTTTCTTTTATACTTTTGCCGGTGGCTATATCAAAGGGCTCTGCCCCATGGAAGCGGCTGGGCTCTCTCTCCGCCGGTCCATAGCCCCTGCCCTTCTGTGTCATCACATGAACCACCACCGCGCCCCTGGTCTTTTTGGCTTCCTCCAGGAAACGCAGCATGACGGGAATATTGTGTCCGTCCACTGGTCCCAGATAATTAATTCCCAGCTCCTCGAACCAGCTGCCCGGCAAAATCATCCGCTTGACGCCGTTCTTGACCCGGCGGACGCCCTCCACAATCTCCTCTCCCTTATCCGGAATGGCCATCAGTGTGGTAGCCACCTTGTCCTTTAAATTTAAATACATATCCCCGGTGCGCATCATGTTCAGATATTTATGCATGCCGCCCACATTCTCGGAGATGGACATTTCATTGTCATTGAGGATAATAATCAGGTTGCTCCTGAGTCTGGCCGCGTTATTTAACGCCTCGTAGGCCATGCCGCCGGTCATGGAGCCGTCGCCGATGACCGCCACAATGGTCTCGTCCGTCCCCCTCAGGTCACGGGCCTTGGCCAGACCCACCGCTGCGGAAATAGAGGTGGAGCTGTGTCCGGTGTCAAAGCAGTCGCAGTCGCTCTCCTTTCTCTTCGGGAAACCGCTCAGGCCATGAAACCTGCGCAGCGTATCAAACTCATCCTTCCGCCCGGTCAGAATCTTGTGTGTGTAGCTTTGGTGCCCCACATCCCAGACGATCTTATCCTTGGGCAGATTCAGACTCAGGTGCAGCGCCATGGTCAGCTCCACCGTCCCCAGATTGGAGGCCAGATGGCCGCCTGTGCGGCTGACATACTCCAGCAGAAACTTCCTGATCTGAGCCGCCATGGAATCGTATTCCTCCGGAGGCAGAGCCTTGATGTCATTTTCCTTTGTTATATCCTCTAAAAGCATATTATTTCTCCCGATGGATCAGCCAGATAATCAATTCGTACACAAAACTGTCTTCCGTAAGCTTCATGAGCTCAATCGCCTCCCGGCTTAAGCGTTCCACATCCTCAACGGACCTTTGCAGGCCGTAAATACTGACATAGGTCTGCTTGCCGTTCCGCTCATCGCTTCCAATGGGTTTTCCCAGCACCTCTTCGCTGCCGGTCACATCCAGCACGTCATCCTGAATCTGAAAGGCAATGCCGATATTGTACGCCGCCTTCTCCAGATCCCGAACCGTTTTCTCTCCGGCACCGGCCAGGATGCCGCCGATCATCATGGCTGCCTCGATCAGCGCCGCCGTCTTATGCTCATGAATGAACAAAAGCTTTTCCGCGCTGATGGCCTCCTGGCTGTTCTCTGATTCCACATCGCAGACCTGTCCGCCGATCATACCGTAGACACCGGCCTTCCCCGCCAGAACCCGCAGCGCGCTGATCACCCGGGGATACTCCGTCTCTGAGGCACCATCGAAGGCTTTCATTGCCGTTTCAAAAGCATAATTCAAAAGCCCGTCCCCGGCCAGAATTGCCATATCCTCCCCGTAAATGACATGGGTGGTCTTCCGGCCCCTGCGGTAGTCGTCATTATCCATGGCCGGCAAATCGTCATGCACCAGAGAGTAGGTATGTATCATCTCCAGCGCGGCCATAAAGGGCTCCAGAATCGCCTCATTCTCCCCGCCGCAGTGATAAAAGACCTCCCTCATCAGCAGAGGGCGCAGACGCTTGCCTCCTCCCAGAACGCTGTAATTCATGGCCTGAAGCACCGTCTTCTGAAAGCCCTCCTCCCTGGGAAGGAAACGCCGGAGAAGCTCTTCTGTCTGCTGAACCTTTTTGGTCAATTCTTCTTCAAAATTCATCCAACTCTCCGTTTCCGCTCAGCACGAGCACCTTTTTTTCCACCCGATCCAGAGCGTCAGAGCAAAATTTTACCAGCTTCATTCCCTCCTCATAGGAGGCAAAGGCCTCCTCCAGAGGCTGATCAGGCTTCTCCAGTTCCCCAAGTAAAGTTTCCAGGCGATCAAAAGCCTCCTCCACGGACATTTCCGAACCCGCAGGCCTTTGGTCATCTGCCGTTTCTTCCTTCATCTGCTCTGTCCACGCTTCCGTGTTTTCTTCCGTCATAACCGTTTTATTCTCCTGCGTTTTCATCTCCATATCACAATCCCTCTCCCGCGCTTTGCAGCTTCTTTTCCAGCACTCTGGCGCTGACCTGTCCATCCCTGAACAGCAGGCTGATCCTCTGCCCTTCGGTCAGCTCTGCCGCCGAACAGAGCATCCGCCCCTCCTCATCAGTGACATAGCTCAGGCCCTGCTTCAGCTTCTGGTAAGGGGAAAGTCCCTTTAATGCCGCAGCCTGCACATTCAGGCGGTTCCGGTGGCTGTCCAGCTTTTTGTCCATCAGCTCGGGCAGGCGCTCCCTGTCGTCCTCCAGCTGACGAAGCAAATCCGACAGTTTTTTCTCCATCCGGAAATTCATCCGATCCTGCAGATGAGCCAGACGATTTCTCTGCTCCCGGAGCCCGGCGCCGGGATGACGAGCCGCAAGCACCTTATTCATATAATTCAGACGGGCCCGGCTCATGGCAAGCCTGTGATTCATCTGACCGGTCAGCTGCGCCTCCACACTTTCCAAGGAAGCAAGATAGGCTCTCACGTCATACACAGCCAGCTCCGCCGCCGCAGAGGGCGTGGGCGCTCTCAGATCCGCCACATAATCGATAATGGTATGATCCGTCTCATGGCCCACCGCCGAAATCACCGGCACTGCGCAGTTAAATACTGCTTCCGCCACGATCCGCTCATTGAAGGCCCACAGATCCTCGATGGAGCCGCCGCCCCTCCCTACAATCATGGCATCCACATTCTTCGCCTCCAGAGCGTGAATGCCGTTGACGATGCTCTCCGCCGCCCTCTCTCCCTGCACCTGAGCAGGATACAGCACAATCTGTACATAAGGGTTTCTTCTCCGGGTAATCTGAATGATGTCGCGCACCGCCGCGCCGGTGGGCGCTGTCACCACCCCAAGCGTCCGGATAAAACGGGGAATGGGCTGTTTGTAGCTATTGTCAAACATGCCCATTTCTTCCAGTTCCATTTTCAGGGCTTCATACTGCTCATAAAGTCTGCCGCTGCCTGCCAGACGAATCTGTCTGGCATACAGCTGATACTTGCCGTCCCGCTCATAAACCTCCACACTCCCGGTGGCGATCACCTGCTGCCCCTCGGCCAGGGTAAAATTCAGACCCTTCCGGGACGCCGCGAACATAACGCAGTTTAAAGCCGCTCCTTTTTCCTTCAACGTAAAATAAATATGCCCAGAGGAATGATATTTGCAGCTGCCGACCTCCCCCTGAATGGACAGCCCCTGCAGCAAAAAATCCTGCGTGAACATATTTTTGATATAATTATTTACCTGAGTGACAGAATACACATTGGCCATGGCATCTCCCCGTGCTTATACGAACTTGGCCAGCACCCCGTTGACAAAGCTGCCCGAATTCTCCTGTCCGTATTTCTTGGCCAGCTCCACTGCCTCATTGATAGCGGCTCCGGCGGGAACAGAATCATCCTCCCGGATTTCATACACCGCCTGGCGCAAAATTGCCAGCTCCACCTTGCCCATGCGGTTCTTATTCCACCCCTCTGCCTTCTCCATCAAAAGGCCGTCAATCTGGGTCAGCATGGCGACAATATTGTCATATTTCTGTGAAATATAAGCCGCGTCGCTCTCCGACAAACGCTCCCTGTCTCCCTCCAGGAACAGTCTCTTTTGTTCTTCCATGTCCTCCGGCTCATTGAATTCCAGACGGAATAAGAGCTGGAAGAGTTCCTCTCGAAGCTCCGATCTGGTCATGCCTTTCCCTTCCCCATATTCAGTCCGGCAATGCGCAGATTCACATTTCCCACCTTCATCCCCGTCATATTCTCAATCATACTCTTCACCTTCGTCTGCACCTTCTGGCAGATGGCGGGAATATTGTAGCCATAAAGAATGGAAATATTCATATCCACATCCACGATCCCATGATGAACATCCACAGAAACGCCCTTCGGCGCTTTTCCGAAGCCGATGCCCTTGCTTTTGCCTTCCTGGCCGCCGTCATAGATTCCCAGCACGCCGTCAATATCCCTGGTAGCCGCCAGAGAAGCAATGCAGGCCACCACATCCTCCTGAAGATACACAGAACCGGCCTTTTCATCCTCTCTCAGTGCGTAAGCATTCTTATTATCCATATATTCCTCCCGTGAGATTCTATTGTAGGTTAATTCACATATTTTCATACATCATATCAAAAAAGAGGAAATTGCGCAAGGCAAAACACGAAAAAGACTCCCGCCGAAGCGGAAGTCCCGATTTCAGAACACTGTTCCTCACTGCTGTTCCCCGTTTGCCTTCTCAATCTGGGCAATAGCGCTTTTCTGCATTGGGATACGGCAGTTCCTGTTATTGCCAAACTCCACAATGACGGTATCCTCGGTAATATCGATGACAGAACCGTAAAAACCGCTGTTTGTAAGTACATAATCGCCGATCTCCAGAGCCGCGATCATGGCCGCAACCCTTTTCTGTTCCTTTCTCTGCGGACGGAACAGGAAAAGATACATTGCCCCGAAAATAACCGCATATACAACAACCATGGCAATCAGACTGCCTGTGGCAGACGAGCTTTCCGATAATAAAATACCCATAAATTCCTCCTGAATGTAACTCTTGCGCTGCCATTCATGGTGCAGCCGCTCTATTCGCTTTTCTCACTATACACTTTTCAGAAGCCGTTGGCAAGAATTTTCTGAAAGTTTTAGAAAGTTTCCTCCCCGTTTCGCGCCATCATTTCCAGCTTTTTCTTTTTATAAGAAGAAAAGCTTCCCTCATCCAGCGCGTTTCTGATTTCTTCCATCATGGTATTGTAAAAATACAGATTGTGCAGCACCAGAAAGCGCATGCCCAGCATCTCATGTGCCTTGAATAAATGATGAATGTAGGCTCTGGAATATCTGCGGCACACAGGGCACTGGCAGTCCGGATCCAGAGGGCGGTCATCCAGTGCGAAGCGCGCGTTGGAGAGATTCAACTTCCCCAGATTGGTGTAGGCATGTCCATGGCGACCGTTGCGGCTGGGATAGACACAGTCAAAAAAGTCCACTCCCCGCTCCACACTCTCCAGAATATTGGCCGGTGTGCCGACCCCCATCAGATATGTAGGCTTATTGACCGGCAGATAAGGCACCGTCTCCTCCAGCACATGATACATTTCCTCATGGGTCTCCCCCACCGCCAGTCCGCCCAGCGCATAACCGTCCAGCTCCATCTGAGCGATTTTCTTCGCGTGATCGATGCGGATATCATCGTAAACCGCGCCCTGATTGATGCCAAACAAAAGCTGGCGGGGGTTGAGGGTATCCTCCCGCCCGTTCAGCTCCTCCATTTTGGTCTTACAGCGGGCAAGCCAGCGGGTGGTCCTGTCCACACTGTCCTTCACATAGCGGTAATCCGCTTTGGCATTGGGGCACTCGTCAAAGGCCATGGCGATGGTACTGCCCAGATTAGACTGAATCTGCATGCTCTCCTCCGGCCCCATGAAAATCCGGTGTCCGTCAATGTGGGACTGAAAATAAACCCCCTCCTCTTTGATTTTGCGCAGGCCCGCCAGGGAAAAGACCTGAAATCCACCGGAATCCGTGAGAATGGGTTTATTCCATGACATAAATTTATGAAGGCCGCCCAGCTTCCTGACCACCTCGTCCCCCGGCCTGACATGCAGATGATAGGTGTTGGAAAGCTGCACCTGGGTACCGATCTCCTCCAGATCCGAGGTGGCCACCGCCCCCTTGATAGCCGCCGCCGTTCCCACATTCATAAACACGGGAGTCTGTATATCACCATGGACGGTGTGAAGCACAGCCCGCGTCGCCCGCCCTTCCATTT
>JAJQID010000075.1 GCA_021199405.1 Lachnospiraceae bacterium | reverse complement strand
CATAGACTCTGGTTCCCTCCAGAGAATATTTGCAGACATTGGACATCAGATTATCCACCACCCGCCACAGCCTCCTGGCGTCCGCCTCAATCACAGCCTCCTCACAGCTGTTATTGTAAATCAGCTTCAGGTTGTGCTCCGACAGCTTATCCTCATACTCTCCCATGGCCTGCAGCATCAGCTCATGAGGCTTTAAAGGGGCAATTTCATATTCCAGGCTGCCGCTGTTGATCTTGCTGATTTCAATCAGATCCAGAATCAGCTGCTTTAATTTATTGGACTTATTTTCCAGAATTTCCAGATATTCTCCGGCCGTTTCATTGCCTCCCAGATCCTCTCTCTTTAACAGATCCACATAGCTGATGATTGAAGTCAGCGGGGTTTTAATATCATGGCTCACATTGGTCAGGAGCTCCGCCTTCAGTCTTTCATCCTTCACAGACTGCTCTACCGCCTGCTGAATGCCCTTACCAATGGTATTCACACTGTCAGCCAGCTGTTTATTTTCCGGCAGCAGGTTTTCTGTGTTAATCTGCACGGGATTGCCCTCCACAATCAGCCCGATATCATGAACAATCTGTTCTTTTTCCAGCGTCAGCCGATATTTCTTACTCATAATCACAATTAATATGACAAAAAACAGCACCAGACCGCCAAGAAGAAGCCACATATTATTCAGCAGGAGGCCAAGCACGGCTGCTCCCGCCATTCCCAGCAACGCCAGATTTTCCCGAAGCAAGGTTCCAACGCTCCTGGAGAGAATCCCCGCATGCGCATAATAGTTTTCCCTGCGCTTCTGAAGCTCTTTCCCGAGCAAAGTGACACATTTTCGACAGTGATCCGCAATCCAGGAAGCCAGATGCCACAGAAGACTCTGACGAAATACCATTCCTGCTCTGATTCTGCGGGCCATACTGCATAAGAGCTCCGTCAATAATACGCTCAGAATCAGCGGAATGACCACCGCCAGACCATAAATGTAGAAGGACAGGCTTCTCACATTCAGATTCTGAGTCACAGCATACTCTATCGTCCTGAAGCTGCCCATCCCAATCACCGCCGACACAGCCAGAATACAGATCAGCCAGAGCTCCAGATACATGCCGTCGCCCCATCTGCATTCAATATAGACCTGCCCGTTTTCGTCGATCTTTTTGCCTGTGGTGGACAGCCGATAGAGCAGTACCAGCAGATAATAAGCAATCAAAATCACACATGCGCCCAGAACGCCGATCATTTTCTGAGGGTTCCAGCCGTCATATAAATCATCCATGGCCACCGTAGCCTCCTGCAGTTCATCCGAACTGAAGGAAACCCACACCTCAGTCTCCACATCATAGGCGTAGGGATATTTTTTCAGAAGGGAAACCACCATGCTGGGCCGTATCCCGTACTCGGCCAGCATATCACTGATCCGAGTGCCGGAGTGGGTATAACAGATCCAGGCTTCCTTACTCTGAAAATAAGAATTGGCAGTCAGTCCGCTCTCCTGCCAGGTAAAATTCAGATTGGTATAACAGGTACCCTCCTCGTCATTCATCTGCACATAATACTGAATGGCGCTGTTGCTGCCCAATGTCTCCTGATAGTCCTGATACAATCCATAATTGTAGCTTAAATCCTCCATGCAGCTCTCCAGCTGACCCACAAGCTCCCAGTACTCATCCGCGGAACTGGCGATTTCCTCCAGCGTTTTCCCATCTACAGTCAGGAATGTATTGTGAACCATACGGTCAGTTGAACTGGCAGCGGCAAGCTTCATCTCCTCCATTTCCTCTACGGACGAGAGAGGCTCCTGCGGCTCTTCTTCCTCCGAAAATTCCGGGAACCCGCTGCCTGTTGTCTCCGGCTCAACCTCCTCCATGGCCATTGCCGCAGTATCCCCTTCACTGTCCCCCATCTCGTATACCACTGTAAATTCCTCTGCGGCTTCCTCCCCACTGTCCGCGCTCTTCCCCGCCCGGTCAGCGATCACGCTGCCATCCTCCATAAAATAAAGAGAATTCTGCGTGTATTCCAGCCCGCCGTACTGATACCATCGCAGCAGATCCTCCAGCCGATATACAGCCTCCGGAAACTCATATTCGCTCCTTACAGTACGACGATTATAATAATCTGTAATGGAAATTTCCTTATTTCCGGAATAGGACCCGTTTTCCTCCATCTGGGTGCGAATCGCCACGTATTCCAGTACATTCTGAAGCCCTTCCTCCGCCACACTTCCGCTGTACTGGATCATAACCTCCTGCTTTTCCTCAAAAGGATTAAAAACAATTAATGTCTTTTCCTCGGAGGACAGGTTGGTCTGCACATAAACAGTGCAGTTGGTAATCACCACCATGGCGCACAAAAAAGCCAGCACTCCGCCAAGCTGCTGGCTGACCGCCAGAAATATGCGTTTGCCTGACGATAGAAAAGGCTTTCTTTTTACCGGCTTTGGAGTCTTTTTTTTCACAGAAAGCTTCTCTCCTCCTCACAGTTTCTCAATCTTATAACCCACGCCCCAGACGACCTTTAAATATTTGGGTTCTCTGGGATTAATCTCAATTTTTTCCCGAATATGCCTGATATGTACTGCCACAGTATTATCCGCGCCCACGGCCTCTTCATTCCAGATGCTCTCATAAATCTGACGGATGGAAAAAACCTTTCCCGCGTTTTTGACCAACAACAACAGAATATTATACTCAATGGGCGTCAGCTTGATGGTTTCCCCATCCACCTTCACCTCTCTGGCCTGGTCATCCACTACCAGATCTCCTACCTGGAAGACCGACTTATTTTCCTTATGCAGGCTGCCGAGGGTGGTATAGCGCCTGAGCTGGCTTTTGACCCGGGCTACCAGCTCCAGCGGATTAAAGGGTTTGGTAATATAATCGTCAGCGCCAATATTCAGTCCCAGAATCTTATCCGTATCCTCAGACTTGGCGGAGAGAAAAATAATGGGCACAGAGGAAAACTCCCTGATTTTCACTGCCGTGCGGATTCCGTCCATTCGGGGCATCATAATGTCCAACAGCACCAGCCGGACCGGCTCCGTTTTGGCAATCTGAAGCGCCTCCAGACCGTTGTAGGCCTTCAGAATCTGAAAGCCCTCCTGAGACAGGTAAATGGAGATGGCCTCCACAATTTCCTTTTCATCATCGCAAATCAGAATTTTATCCATGTATATGCCCCCGTATCTTTGTCTTTTCTCTATTAAATATCATTATTCTTAAAATACAGCAGGCTAAGTTTTAAGATTTTCTTAATTTTTTGTTCTATACAAAATGTATAGAGTCAATAACCCTCCAAACGGAACTGCCAAAAATGTAATTAAAGGACATGGAGACTCCTTTAACACCTTTGAAAACTTTCCCGCCAATATGCAACTTGATACCAGATGAATTGAATGTCGAAATCTGAATTTGAAGGAGGTTCCCGGGAAACTCAGATAAAGCTTTCTGGTCTCTGCAAAGCTGTTGGGACTGTTCCGATATAATTTAAACACATCAGAGCTTAATCCGCCCGGCTGATATTCCACAAATCTGAGATTTTCATTCAATACAAGGAAATCATAGTCCTGACTGATCTGAAGATGCAGATAATGTGTCTCAAAATATTTTTCCCCCGGAAAAACCTTCATCGGCGCAAACCGTTTATATAGCTCCGTTCGGACCACATCTGTCCTGTCGCCATTGTGAATGGGATATTTTCCTATCAGAAGGTCAATCAGATTCACTGATTTCTGATCAGGAAGGGGATCTCCTCCCACGATTCCGCTTCCGTCCGCATAATAATCCAGACCTACAATTCCCGCGTATTCCTCTGATCCATTTTCTTTCCAGAACGAAAGAATTTTTTCCACAGCGTCATCCGGCATATAGTCATCCGAATCAATACATACACATAATTCTGTTTGAATGCGGGCAATCGCCTCATTGTATGCTGTGTATTTGCCCCCATTTTCTTTATAATAATACTCAACCTTAAAGTCTCTCTCATCTTCCGCCCAGCTTTCTGCGAGCTCCCTTGTATTATCCACGGAACCATCATCAATAATCATCCAGATAAAATTTTTGTTCGTCTGGCGTTTCATGCTTTCATAGCAGCGCGTCAGCAGCTCCGCTCTATTATATGCCGGGGTAAATATTGTCAAAGTAACCATAGTAAATGTACCTTTCTGTCTTTTTACACGGTCAGGGTACCATACTGAACCATAAAAATCAAGAATTTCCGTTTCCGGTAATATCTGCATCCACATTGCGGACATCTTTCCTCTGCAAATGGTCAAAAGTTCGGAAATAAATAAACCCCAGGAAATAAAACTCCGCAATTTCCGGTTGCAGTTTTTCATAATTTGAGTTACTATCAGGGTTAGTGAAAATTTTACTCTGGAGGGAACACAATGACAAGGACATACATTGCGGATGCGGCCAAGACTCCCGGTGCGAAGGTACTGGTGCAGGGCTTTGTGGACAATCTGCGGGACAGCAAGTATATGGCGTTTATCGTCTTAAAGGATATCACCGGCAGGATTCAGATCACCGTGGAGAAGGAAAAGCTTCCCGGATTGTGCGACACGATCTCTCAGCTGACACCGGATTCCGTTATTTCCGTAACCGGTACGGTGATTGAGAATGAGTATGTAAAAATGGGCGGCGTGGAGATCATTCCTGAGGATATTCAGATTGAGTCCATCGCAGACGCTCTTCCCATCGCCCGCAAGGCCATCCCGGCCACCAGGAAGAAAAAGGCGGTAGAGCGCTCCAGCATCGACCAGCGCATCGATTACCGTTGGATTGATCTGCGCACCGATGAGAATCAGCTGATGATTCAGGTGCAGACTGTCATGGTCAATTCCATGCGTCAGTATCTGCTGGATCACCATTTTGTGGAGATTCACACGCCCAAGCTGATCGGGGCGGCCTCCGAAAGCGGCGCCGACGTCTTCGAAGTCAAATATTTTGACCGATCCGCTTATCTGGCTCAGAGTCCCCAGTTTTATAAACAGATGGCCATGGCCAGCGGACTGGAACGCATTTTTGAGGTAGGACCGGTTTTCCGCGCGGAGAAATCCTACACCAACCGCCACACTACCGAATTTACCGGCTTTGACCTGGAATTCAGCTATATCACCTCTTATCAGGACGTGATGGATCTGGAGGCAGAGCTTCTGACCCATATGCTGAAGGAAGTAAAAGAAAAATACGGTGAGCAGATTCAGGAAGCTTTTGGAAAAGAAGTGATCGTTCCCACTCTCCCCTTCCCCACCGTTGACCTTCACACACTCTATGACGAGCTGGAGAAAAATTACGGCTATGTGGTGGATGAAAGCGAAAAGAATGATATGACCACCGAGGCCGAGCAGCTCAGTTATAAGTGGGTTCAGGAAAAATACGGACACGAGTTTCTGTTCGTGACCGGTTTCGGTCCTGAGAAAAGAGCCTTCTATCATATGCGGGATGAAAACGGCATTCCCATGGGCTATGACCTGGTATGGCGGGGCGTGGAAATCACCACCGGCGCTCAGAGAGAACACCGTTACGAAATCTTAAAGAAACAGGCCGCAGAAAAGGGTCTGGGCGACGATATCAAATTCTATCTGGAATTCTTTAAATACGGCTGCCCGCCCCATGGCGGTTTCGGCCTGGGTGTGGACCGCATGACCATGCTGCTGCTGGATCTGGGCATCAAGGACGCCATGTTCCTGTTCAGAGGACCGAACAGACTGACACCGTAAACCGAAACATTCAAACAGTTAATGCCCTTCGGGGCACACATGAAAAATGCAAAAAACAGCGTCCGCCGCAGGGGAGACGCTGTTTTATTAATAGCTTCTCAGTCTGTCCGTCCCATCATCCACAGTATTACTGATAGATAAAATCTGCAGGACACTGACTGCTCCATTGGGGAGCAATACCTCCACCCTGTCTCCCGCCCTGTGCCCCATCAGGGCCTTGCCTATGGGAGACTCAATGCTGATCTTATTTTCCAGGGAATTACAGCGAATCGGAGTGACAATGCGGTACTCTTCCTCACTTTCATCTTCCTCAAACATGACGCGCACCGTCTTTTCAATACCAACCTCATCATCCCGGGAATAGTCCCTGACAATACTGGCGTTTTTCAATACCCTTTCCAGATAGCGAATCCGGCTTTCGTTGCGGTTCTTTTCCCGCTTGGCGGCAGTATACTCAAAGTTCTCGCTCAGGTCGCCCTGAGCTCTGGCCTCCTTCACCGCCTCCAGAAGCCGGGGACGCTCCACCAACTTCCTCTCTTCTATTTCCGCCTGAATGCGGTCCACATCCTTCTGCGTTAATTTTTCTGACATTTTTCTTCCTTCCATTTATCATCACCTGATGAAAGCAGGCGTTCCATGACTGACCTTTCGCCCCTGATATCCTCACATCAACGGCGCCATTACATTCAACAGTCCATCCAGCAGCATCCCGATTCTGGTACGGGTCAGCTCCTCCGGCTGCACCAGATGGCCCTTTTCCATTACGTCCAGCGTATCCGCCTTTACATCGAACAGCGCCCGGCACTGATACATCCACACACCGCACTCAAAATGAAGATACAGACTGCGGTAATCCACATTGATGGTCCCCACAACAGCCGTCTTATCATCACTGACAAAGGATTTACAGTGCAAAAACCCTGGTGTGTACTCATATATCTTAACACCTGCCTGCATCAGAGGCCGATAATTAGCCCGGGTTAAGCGAAACACCATCTTTTTGTCCGGAATGCCCGGCGTAGCGATTCGCACATCCACACCCCGCTTGGCAGCACGGCAAAGCGCGTTCCCCACCTCCACACTGGGAATCAGATATGGCGTCATAATATACAGATAATCGGTAGCGCAATTGATAATCTCCAGATAGGCGTCCTCTCCCACGCGAATATCGTCAAGAGGGCTGTCCCCGTAGGGCAGCACATAGCCATCCTGATCCGGAATGGACTCATGTTTACGGCCAAGGTATCTCGCCGGCTCCAGCTTTTCTCCTCCGCCGGCATTCCACAGCTCCAGAAACATTGCCGTCAGATTATCCACTGCCGCCCCCTCCAGGCGGATGCCGCTGTCCTTCCAGTGGCCAAACCTTACCACCTTATTGATATACTCATCCGACATATTGGTGCCGCCGGTATATCCAATCCTGCCATCCACCACCACAATCTTGCGATGATCTCTGTTGTTCATCACCATTGCCAGGAAGGGAACCACCCGGTTAAAGGAGACGCATTTAATATGAGGATCCAGCGCCTCCAGATCCTTATAATAGTTGAAGGGAAGCAGAGAAACTGAACCCATGTCGTCATACATAATCCTGATATCCAGACCGGCCCTAGCC
>JAJQID010000096.1 GCA_021199405.1 Lachnospiraceae bacterium | reverse complement strand
CCCAGAATAGTGTAAAGCCGACCGGACCTGTCTCTTTTCATCATCTTTCCCTTACCGCTCCGCCGTCCTGAATCCTGTAAATCATATCGCATTTCTCAATGGTCTGCAGCCTGTGAGCGATAATGATCAGCGTTTTTTTACCGTGCAGGTGATTGATGGATTCCATGATGGCGGCCTCCGTGTCATTGTCAAGCGCTGATGTAGCCTCATCTAACACCAGCACCTCCGGATCCCAGAACAGTGCCCGGGCAATGCCGATTCTCTGCCGCTGTCCGCCGGAAAGCCGGATTCCCCGCTCCCCGATCTGCGTATCCAGTCCCTCCGGAAGACCTCTCACAAAGGTATCCAGCTGTGCGTTGCGCAGCGCATCCCAGACCTGCTCCTCCGAAATATGCTCTCTTGGCACGCCGAAGGCCACATTTTCCCGGATATCGGAATCCAGCATAAAGATGGTCTGAGGGATATAGCCCACATTGGCCAGCCACCTCTCGTAATTCTCAGGCAGATTCACATCCACCCCGTCCGCCAGCACCTGTCCGCTCTCCATCTCCAGAAGCCCCAGCATGATGTCCACCACTGTGGTCTTGCCGGCGCCGGAGGTGCCCACGATACCCACAGATTTTCCGACGGGGATCTCCATCTTCATATTTTTGAAAATATAGACATCCGTATTAGGATATTTGTAGCTTACGTCCTTCATCAGGATATTCTTCTTTACAGGCAGCTTCTCCGCCACCTCCAGACCGGTATAGGCATCCGCGTCATAGACGATGGTCTTGTCGCTGATATCCGCCTGCAAATTGTCACTGGCGCCAAAAAAGAAGGGCTCAAAATAAGAAATATTAGTCATGTAATTGTTGATACGGTTGGCACAGGGCAGAAGCTTCATGGCCGCCACAGCAAAAGCGGAAACGCTGGCCACAATCTGATCCGTTCCCCGTCCCAGCTGAAAGGAAATGTACATATAAATTACAAAACCGGCGATAACTACCGTCTCAATCAGAAGCCGGGGCGTAGAATTCAGAAGCGTCGATTTCTTGACCGCCTTCACATAGCCGTCGCCGCATTTGGCATATTCATGGATAAAATAGCTCTCCTTATTGGCGATCTTGATCTCCTTGATGCCCGTCACTGCCTGATTGATCCATTTAAACAGACCTGCGTAATAGTCCTGATTCTCCTTGCCCGTGCGCACCATCACCGGCTTGATCGCCACCTTGATCACCAGCAAAAGCGCCACCAGCAGGCCCCCGATGGTGAAGCACATGATGGCGTCCTGCCAGACAAGATAAATACCCATACACACCGCCACCACCACCTCACTCATCAGCTGCAGGATGGACAGCACCATGGCATACATATTATTTACATCCGAGGTAATACTCCGCTGAATAACGGAAGTTTCCGCATTCAGATAATATTCATAAGGTCGCTTCATGAAATTGATCATCATTTTGCGGGAGGTTTCAAACTGATTATTGTACACAAAATCCAACTGCATTTTTGTCTCCATGTACAGAAATGCATTTTTGACAATAAAGGCGATCAGCAGGCAGAACAGCAGAAAAATGGCAAAGCTGTTCACACTCTGGAAGCCAAAAAGACGATACAGTATCCCCGTAAGCCCGTCCCCGTTGACGCTGTCCTGATTGAGCAGCACCGTGGCGATGGGCAGTACCAGAGCGATGCTCACCGTCTCCAGAAGGGCTCCGATGACCATCAGTACCACCAGAAGCTTCATTCTGCTTTTCTGTTTACTGTCCAGTATGACATTTAATTTATCCAGTATTTTTTTCATTACATTGCTTTCCTGTTGTTGCTATATCACCGCAATTTCCTGTTAAAACCGTAATTTTCCTCTATCTCAGCTGATAAATCACCGCATTCAGTCCTTTCGCCACCACGGTGAGTCCTCTCTCCTGACAGAGCTCATCAATCTGCCCGCCCAGGACGGTACAGATATATTTGCTCTGCAGTTCATCGAAGGAGGACAATACATACTCCGCATCGCAGCAGCTGATGCCAAAACCGGCAGGCAGACTGTACAAAAGCTGATAGTCTGTCACCAGCCAGTTTTCTTCTCCAGAATCATAATCCGCCAGCACCCAGATCACATCATTATCGAAGTTGGGAGCCTCCTCTGTTTGAAGTGTCAGATTTTCTTCCAATATTTCTCTTGTCTGTTCTATGGTCTGCACTAATTCATCCGTGGCAAAACCCAATTCATAGTCATCGGTATTCAACACGGTAAAGAAGTATAAATATATCACTACAGCTCCACTCAAAAATATCTGCCAATGGCCCTTCAGCTTCATCATGGAAAGTGCAAAAAAACCTAATACGATAAAGGCAAGCAAGTGTCTGCCGCTCTCCTGTATTTTATACATCAAAAGCAAGGCTATCCACATAGCTACAAAGCTGAATATCAAGTGCCCATATAAAATAGTTTCCTTCCATTCCTTTTTTCTGAAACAATATCCCTCGTATACAATCAGCAAAACCAGAATGACCATAAAAATAATCATAAAGGTTCCTGTCATCAACCCCTGTGTCAGCCCCTGTTGGCAATATACCCAAAAATTGGCGAGACTGCTGATAAATTTTTCTACCAGCATTCTAAGCCCTTCGCCAAAACCGTATCTGAGAAAATTTGTAATCCATGACATATCATATAATGATGTAAAATAATACGCTGACAAAAAGTATTTAATACATGCATACATAATAACTGTGGCAGTCGCAATTCCAAGGCTTCCAATGAGACCCTTCCATTTTTTCTTCCAGATCAGGATCAGCATGGGCAAGGTCAGAAAAATAATCAGATATGGACGCATCAGCGTCATTATCACAGAAATGATGAACATTCCCGTAAGTTTTCCCATGCTTTCCTTCTGATAATAGCTGTAAGCAACCCCCCAAAATACTATCAGCATGGCAAAACAGGTACTCTCTGCCATCGCGGACATTGTATACCTGGAAAATAGTGGAAAAACAGCACACAGTACTGCTACTCCGGTACATTGCTTCCAGTCAGTCTGTACCAGCCAGGCAAATAAAAAAAACGCAATCATCATGACGAATATATTGCAATAAATCGGAGACATTAAATTCCAGCCAAAAATCAGTCCCCACAAAATCCATGGCCACAGCAACACAGGACTCCAAGCTGCAAAAGACAACACTCTGGCATAGCTCTCATTAAAGCCAAAATAGCCATATGGATAACCATATTTCACGATGCTCTCCACCTGCTTATAATAAAACAGCTCATCATTCCATGAGGAAGCAGGAAGATAAATGTCTGTAATATGATGTCCTTCCAGCAGGCAGTATATCTCGCAGCACAGAAGAGGAAGCAGTGCCATCAGAAATGCCCTGTATATACGAATGTGTTTGCAAATATGATTCCGCAGCCTCTCCATCTATTCCTTCCCGTTCTCTTTCTTTTGTACCCGCTCTTCTTCCGTCTGTTCACTCCTGATTCCTTCCGCACTCTCTGATTTCTTTTGCTCCCTCTCCAGATTAATGCGGTCCCGAATCACATACTGAGGAGCGCTGTTTAAGCTGATGTAGACCCGTCCGATATACTCCCCCAGCATGCCCAGCATCAACATGACCATCCCGCCAAAAAACACAATGGCGCTCATCAGGGCGCTGAATCCGGCCGGAACATCCGGCAGTACAATCCTCTTGATAATCGTATAAATGCCATAAATAAACCCGACAACAGCACAGCCTGCACCGATACAGGTGGCGATTCGCAGAGGCATGACACTGAACGCGGTAAAGCCATTGATCCAGAGAGCCAGAAGCTTTTTAAAGGTATAACCGCTGCTTCCTGCCTCCCTCTCCCTGTGATTTACCTTCACATTGGCGATTCTCTTCGTGGCCCGCAACACCAGGCCGATCACATAGGGATAGGAATTCTCATAGCGAATCATATCCTCCACCACAAAACGGCGCACCGCGAAATAGCTGCTGATATACAGCTCCTTCGGCTTGCCCAGCAGCACCCGCAGCATCAGCTCATTGGCCTTGCTGCCCAGATTGCGAAAGGTGGAGTGCATCTTGTGCTCATACTCGGCATAAACCGCATCATATCCCTCCTCAATCTTTTCAATCAGTTTCCCCGCTTCATTGGCAGGGGTCTGTCCATCATCATCCAGGCAGATCACCACATCCCCCCGGGAGTGGCGCAGTCCTGCCATCAGCGCTGCATGCTGCCCGAAATTCCGTGAAAAATCGATGCCCTTGATAAACGGATACTTCTCGCAAAGACAACGAATCACTTCCATTGTATCATCCGGAGAGCAGTCATTCACAAGCACAATCTCCCAAGTATGCTCAGGCATCCCGGCCATGGTAGAGTTAATCTCCTCCACCACCTTCTCCAGAGTATGCTCTGAACGATAACAGGGAATTACAAAACTAATTTTCATCGGTATTGTTCCTCACAATTGCCATCCAGACAATGTCCTTATATTCCCCGTGAATACATACATCATCCTTCAGACAGCCTTCCTTTATAAACCCGGCCTTCTCATAGCTCCGGATAGCTCTTGCGTTCTCCGAAAGCGCCCGCAGATAAATTCTGTGAAGCCCAAGGGTTTCAAATCCATAGGCAATCATCAGCCGGGCCGCCTCCGTGCCGATTCCCCGGCCCCGAGCCGCCTCCGTGCCCAGAAAAATCCCGTATTCTCCCTTATGGTGAATATGATCAATGTCCCGGATATAAACACTGCCCAAAGCTCGTCCGCTGCCTTCCTCGCAGATCATCATCTGAGCCGCCCGGCCTGTCTGCACCACCTCATGAAGCCACCGCAGATGCCCTTCCGGTGTAAAATCCTCCTGATATATAAAGGACTTTCTCACATCAGGAGAATTGCGCCAGGCCACGATATCCGCCGTATCTTCCTCTGTCATGGGTCTTAAATAAATCATCCGCGTTATTTCTCCAGCTCCATTTCCTTCAGAAGCTCCCTGATCTGCTCCACAGTCAGCCATTCGGTATTGTTATCAGAGCTGTAGGAGAAGCCCTCCGCCACCTTTTTGCCGCTCTCATTGATTTTCTGCTTGTAATTCCAGTGCACCTGGGGATAGACGATGAAATGTTTATCATATTCCCAGGTATTGGCAGAATCCTCCGTGGTTACCATGATCTCATGAAGCTTCTCGCCGGGATAAATGCCAATCTCTCGGGTGTGACCCCCGGGCAGCATGGCTTCCGCCAGATCTGTCACACGGAAAGAGGGAATCTTGCTGATAAAGGTCTCGCCGCCGGTAGCCTCCGCCAGGGCCTTGATGACCAGCTTCACACCCTCCTCCAGGCTGATCCAGAAACGGGTCATGCGGTAGTCTGTGATGGGAAGCTCCGTGCCGCCGTTTTTGATAATATCGTAAAATTTGGGAATGATGGAGCCGCGGCTGCCGGCCACATTGCCATAGCGCACAATGGCAAAGCAGATATCCTTATTGCCGGCGTATGCATTGGCCGCGATGAAAAGCTTGTCACTGACCAGTTTGGTGCCGCCGTATAAATTCACCGGATTCACCGCCTTGTCAGTAGAAAGGGCAACTACCTTCTTCACCCCGCAGTCCAGAGCTGCCTCAATCACGTTCTGAGCGCCGTGAATGTTGGTCTTAATGGCCTCGTTGGGGTTATACTCGCAGGCAGGCACCTGCTTTAAGGCCGCCGCGTGCACCACGTAGTCCACGCCCTCGAAGGCCCGGTAAAGCCTGTCCTTGTCCCGCACATCGCCGATAAAGAAACGCAGCCTGGAGGAATACCCGGCAAACTCATTCTGCATGATAAACTGCTTGAATTCATCCCGGCTGTAGATGATGATTTTCTTTGGGTTATAGTGGGTCAGCACGTATTTTGTAAATGCCTTGCCGAAGGAGCCGGTGCCTCCGGTAATTAAAATGGTCTTATCGTTTAACATGGGATCTCCTTTTTTATATTTTATACCAGTCCAGCACTTTATAAAATGCCCGGATTACATCCTCTACGTCCTCATCCGTCATAGCCGGATACAGCGGGATACTCAAAAAGCCCTCATATGCCGCCTCCGCCTTCGGGCACAGTCCAAGCTCATATCTCAGCTTCCGATAGTATGGGAAGGTGTAGATGGGAATATAATGCACGTTACATTGTACATTCTCGCAGGCCAGCGCGTCAAATATTTCTTTTCGGCCAGCCTTTAATTTATTTAATTTTAACTGTACAATATACAGATGTCTGGTGGTATCGGACTGGGAGATTTCCTTCTGCACAAAGATTTCTTCTCTGTCTGCAAAAGCCTCATTATAGCGGGCCACAATCTCCTTGCGGCGCTGCTTAAACCGCTCGATCTTGCCAAGCTGGCTCTCAATCAGTGCCGCCTGGAAATCCGTAATGCGGTAATTATATCCCAGATCCACCATCTGATAATACCAGCCGCCCTCGCTTTCCCTGTCCATCAGCGACTGCTCTCTGGTAATGCCGTGGGTACGGAACAGGCTCAGCTTCTCGTACAGCTTCGGATCACTGGTCATAACCGCGCCTCCCTCTCCGCCGGTCACCGTTTTCACCGGATGGAAGCTGAAGGTGGTCATATCCGCCAGACTGCCCACCGGCACACCGTTGTATGTGCTTCCGATGGAGTGGGCCGCGTCCTCAATAAAAATCAGTCCGTGCTTTTCACAGATTGCCCGGATTCTCCCGGCCTCCACCACCTGGCCGGTAAAGTCCACCGCCACCACCGCTTTGGTGCGCGACGTTATTTTGCGTTCAATCTCTGCCGGATCAATATTGTAGGTGTCCGGATTAATATCCGCAAACACCGGTCTGGCGCCGCAGTACAGGGCACAGTTGGCGCTGGCCGCAAAGGTCATGGGCGTGGTGATCACCTCGTCCCCGGGACCGATCCCCGCCGCCAGGCAGGCGATATGCAGGGCCGCGGTGCCGTTGGAGACTGCCACGCAGTATCTGGCGCCGGTCAGACTGCACAGAGCCCGCTCCAGGGAGGGGATGGCAGGGCCGCAGGTCAGGGTGTCGCTTTTTAATACCCTGACTACGGCTTCAATGTCGTCGTCCTCAATGCACTGATGGCCGTAATATATCTTTTTTTCCCTTACGGGGGTGCCGCCGAGAATGGCGGGCAACTCGCTGTTTTGCATAATGGGGCTCCGTTTCCGGAGATATCATGAAAAAAAGAACGGCTCAGCATAAATGCATGCTGCGCAAAAACTATCGTTAATCTTCGCCTTATCTTTTTTTCATGATATCTCCTGCTCTATAGCAATTTTTATTTTAACAGACTCGTAATGGTAATCTGTAAAAAAGTTTCATTCAACTCCCCGC
>JAJQID010000207.1 GCA_021199405.1 Lachnospiraceae bacterium | reverse complement strand
ATCTTGACACTGTCAACAACACAGAGAAAATGAAGGTCACCACCTGCTTAAATCCTCTGCACACTGCCCTGGCCGTTTACGGCTGTCTGCTGGGTTATTCCACCATTGCGGAGGAAATGAAGGATCCGCAGCTGAAAACTCTGGTTGAAAACATCGGTTATGCCGAGGGACTTCCCGTGGTTGTGGATCCGAAAATATTAAGTCCCGAAGCCTTCCTGAAGGAGGTACTGGAGAAGCGTCTGCCCAATCCCTTCCTGCCGGACACCCCGCAGCGCATCGCCACCGATACCAGCCAGAAGGTAGGCATTCGCTACGGCGAAACCATCAAAAGCTACGCGGCCAGACCCGACCTGGACCCGGCCAATCTGACGCATATTCCGCTGGCAATCGCCGGATGGCTTCGGTATCTGCTGGCGGTGGACGATGCGGGCCAGTCCTTTCCATGCAGCAGTGACCCCATGCTGAACACTCTGCAGGAGCAGCTCTCAAATGTAAAATATGACGACCCGGACAGCCTGGGCGAGAGCCTGAAACCGATTCTGTCCAATGAGATTTTATTTGGATCTGATTTATATGCTCTGGGGCTGGGAGAAAAGATTGAAGGAATGGTGAGGGAGATGCTGGCGGGACCGGGGGCCGTGCGCAGAACGCTGCAGAAATACGAAGCCCGGAAAGCAGATTAACATCATGCAGATTTCAGAAAAACTTCCCCGGGAAACAGGCCGCGATTATGCCCTGCGCACCCTGAAAGCCAACATTATCTCCCTGGAGCTTGCTCCCGGCAGCCGTGTCAGCGAAAATGAACTGGCCGCACAGATGGGCCTCTCCCGCACCCCGGTGCGGGAAGCCCTCATTGAACTTTCCAAGGTCAACATTATTGAAATTCATCCCCAGAAACGGAGCACCATCTCTCTGATCGACTATGATCTGGTAGAGGAATCCCGCTTTCTGAGAAACGCCGTGGAGCCGGAGATAGCGGAGCTTGCCTGCCGGATGGCCACCCCGGATGATATCCTGCGGTTGAAGGAAAATATCAGGCTCCAGCATTTTTATCTGGAGAACTTCAGCGCTGGACGTCTTCTTTCCCTGGACAATGAATTTCACCAGACTCTGTTCGAAGTCGCCGGAAAGCAGCAGATTTTTGCTCTGATTCAGAACCTCTCCATTCATTTTGACCGGGTCAGAAGCCTGGCTCTTTTTTCCGTGAGCGATCTTAAAATCATACAGGATCACGAAAAAATCGTGGAAGCCATCTCCGAAAAAGACGTCACCGCGGCACGTGAAATTATGAAGCTGCACCTGAACCGTTATAAAATTGACGCAGTACAGATCAGGGAAAAATATCCGCAGTATATCAAGCCGTAAGAGCCGAGGAAAGTATATGCTTAAAAGCAGGAAAAAACTCTTTTGCTTTTTCCTGCTTTTGCCATTACCGGGTATGTGATTTTACGTCAGCCATACTCCGGTTCTTCTGTTCAATCCGCTGTTAGGCACTTCGATCTTCCCACATCATTTATCTCTGCTCCTGTACTCCCTTATTCTTCCAGCGCCCATGATAAGCCTGGACAACAAAAAACGCATTCTTCGCGGCGGCGACAGAATGCGATAGAATAAAATAATTGGTTCAGTTTTTTTATATATTAACAATAGTTGGCTCCCTCCCGGATATCCCGCTGCATCTGTTCCCTCAGGGCATCAATCCCGTCAAATTTCTGCTCCGGCCTCTTATATCCGTACAAAAACACCTGCGCCCTTTCTCCGTAAACGTTTCCGCCAAAATCATAGATATAGGTCTCCGCCAGCACCCTGTTTTCCTCGGAAACTGTGGGCTTGCATCCCACATTCGTTATAGACCTGTAATATTTTCCCTCCAGAAGTGTCCGGGAATAATAGACACCGAACGGAGGCGTCAGCTTCTCTGACGGCCACTCCATATTGATGGTGGGCATCTGAAGGACAGGACCGCCCAGATGGCTGCCATGGATAATAGAGCCTGTAACAGAATAAGGCCTGCCGCAGAGCGCCGTAACCTGTTTCATCTTTCCTTCCTCCAGAAGCCTTCTGACAAGCGTGGAGCTGACCGGGACATCCCCGTTAAGGTCAGAAAAAAACTGCCTGTCCCTATCCTCATCTGCGGCAGCTTCTGTATTTCGCCGTGCCTTCATACCTTCTTCTGTTAAAGAGCTGTCGCTCAAATATGCCAGAGCCTCCCTGACTGAAAGCTTGTCCACAATCTCCGTCCGGTAACCCAGCCGGTCTGCCATTGCCTCCAGCAGCCTACGGTTTCCCCGGCCCTGATGGCCAAAGCTGATATCCTCTCCCGCCAGAATAACCGCGCTGTTCAGCTGACCCACCAGAATCTCCTCCACAAAGGCTTCAGGAGACATGGCTGCGGTCTCAGCAGTCATGGGAAATTCCACCAGCACATCCGTCCCCATCTGCTCCATCAGCTCCCGCTTTTCCTCCGGCGTCGTCAGCTCCCTGATATTCTTTTCCGTTGAAAAAACACTGGCCGGCGGTCTGTCAAAGGTAAACACCACCGCCAGATATCCCTGCGCCTGCCAGTCATGCATGCGCTTCAGAAGCTTTTGGTGCCCCAGATGGACGCCGTCAAACTTGCCGATGGCAACCGCGGATTTTCCATCAATATGAAATTCAGTCGTTCCTGAGATTATTTTCATATCATTTCATTACGAACATGTCCGCCAGCGCGGACATCACTATAGATAAACTTCAAAAAACTATGCCAGAAAAAGCTTCACAGGCTTCAGAACATTGTCCTGCGCTCTGAAAACATATATCCCGTAAAAAAAACCATCCCATCTGTACAGGCGCACTTTTTCCCCCTCGTCAAATTTCCGGGACTGTACCAGCATATCCGGCTTCAGCTTGTTGCCGTTATCTGCAATCCTGGAGAATTCCTCTCTCAACCTCTCCGCCGTCAAAGAAGAAAAGACCTGATCGACGCCCAGAACCACCTGATCCAGCGTTCCAGCATCCCGATGCCGCTCCAGCTCCTCCAAAGTGACGGCGGTCTCCTTTGAAAAGCCGCCCACTCTGGTTCGCTCCAGACTCTGCATACATCCGCCGCAGCCCAGCTTTTCCCCAATATCCTGGCAGAGGGATCGGATATAGGTACCCTTAGAACAAACCACCCGAAATCTGACCACCGGTAGACAGACCGAAAGAACCTCTATCTCACTGATCTTAATCGTCCTGGGCTTTCGCTCCACCTCTTTCCCCGCTCGTGCCAGCTCATAGAGACGCTTTCCGTCTACTTTAACGGCCGAGTACATGGGCGGTATCTGTTCAGATATTCCCAGAAAGGACAGCACCGCTTTTATCACTTCGCTCTCATCACAGCTCACCGGACTTGTGGCAAGCACCTGTCCGGTAGTGTCCAGCGTGTCCGTAGTGATGCCCAGAAGAAGCTCCGCCACATACTCCTTGTCGTGATCTGCCAGAAATTCTACTGCCCGTGTGGCGTTGCCCACACAAACAGGCAGCACACCGGTGGCCGCCGGATCCAGCGTACCGGTATGTCCGATTTTCCGGGTCTTCAGGATTCCCCGCATCTTCGCCACCACATCGAAGGAGGTATAACCCGCTTCCTTATAAATATTGATAATTCCGTTCATTGTACATACTGCTCCAGCACCGGAAGCAGCCTTGCGTACGCCTCCTCAAATCTCCCTTTGATATTGCAGCCGGCCGCCCGCGCGTGGCCGCCGCCGTCAAAAACTCCCGCAATCTTTGTGGCGTCTATCCTCTCTCCGGTGCGGAGGCTTACCCTGCATACGCCGTTTGGAAGCTCATACATAAACACGGCGCATTCCACTCCCCCGATATTGCGCAGCTCACTGACAATACCGGACAGATCAGACGTGGTCACACCGCATTCCTGCATTTCCTTTAAAGAAATATGTCCCAGCGCCGCCTTCCCGTCAAACAGACTCTCCGCATGGAGCAGCACCCAGGCTGCCGCCCGGGTCTCATTCCATGATTTCTGATAAAAGCTTTCCTGAATCAGATTGGGAAAATCAATATTCCTCTCGATCAGCTCAGCCGCGGTTCTAAGGGTCTGAGGCCTGGTATTGGAATACTGAAAAACACCGGTATCATGAATCATCCCCAGATAAATAGCCAGCGCCATGTCATCATCCACATCCTCCTTCGGCAGAAGCTCATAGAGAACCTCCGCGCAGGAGCCCACCTCAGGGCGCACAACGCAGAGGTCTCCGTCCCCGGGATTGCTCAGATGATGGTCAATATTGATTTTTCTGGCTGCACTGCGGTATAAGCTCTCCGCTTTCCCCAGCCTGCCCGGCTCCGTATCCAGGCAGAAAAATACATCATAGTGCGGCGCAGGCGCGTATTCCGTATTAATCTCGTCTATCCTTTTTATGTGAGTAAAGGTTTTCGCTGCAGGCTCCAGATATACGTACAAATGAGCCTCCGGCAACATTTTTGTCAGATACATATACAGCGCCATGCAGGAACCCACACAGTCGCCATCGGGGCGGATATGTCCGCTGATGCCGATATATTCCGCCCCCTCACATTCCTTTAAAATATCTGTTTTCATTGATCCTCTTCCCGGTCAGGAATCTGCGCAATCACCTGATCGATCTTCGCAGACATCTCCACGCCGTATTCAATGGACTGCTCCAGAATAAAAGTAATCACCGGAGTATTGCGCAGATTTAAGTTTTTTGCCAGAGTCGAGCGGATAAACCCGGAAGCGCTTCTCAGACCCTCCATGGTCTGCTTCTGTGCTTCCTCATCCCCCAGTACGCTGATATAAGCCTTACAGGTCTTTAAATCCGGAGCCACATTCACAGCAACCACACTGGTCATGGGAGAAATCCGGGGGTCCTTTAACCCGCCCCGGATCATCTCCGCCAGCTCCCGCTGTACCTCATTATTGATTCTGATATTTTTCACGCTGTTTTTGCGCATATTTCTCCTTCCCTGCAGGACATGATTCCATTTGCAGCGGGGCGTGATTCCCTATCTGGGTACCTCCACCATCACGTAGGCCTCCACGATATCCAGCTCCTGCATCTTGTCAAAGCCCTCAAACACCAGACCACACTCGAAGCCAGACTTCACTTCCTTCACATCATCCTTGAACCTCTTCAGGCTGGCAAGCTCGCCCTCATAAATCTGCTCGCCCGCTCTGGTAATCCGAACCTTGCAGCCTCTCTGAATGACGCCGTCCAGCACGTAGGAACCGGCAATGTTGCCCACGGCGCTGGCCTTAAAGATCTGGCGTACCTCAGCGTGGCCGATGACCTTCTCCTCATAGATCGGATCAAGCATGCCCTTCATGGCCCGCTCCACATCTTCAATGGCCTGATAAATCACACGGTACAGCTTGATTTCCACATGCTCTCTCTCCGCGGTGGATTTGGCTGCGGAATCCGTTCTGGTATTAAAGCCCACAATGATCGCGTTGGAAGCGCCCGCCAAAGTGACGTCGCTTTCATTGATCAGGCCCACGCCGCTGTGAATGCACTTCACCACCACCTCATCGTTGGAAAGCTTCTCCAGAGACTGCTTCACTGCCTCCACGGAGCCCTGCACATCGGCTTTGATGATAATATTCAGCTGTTTTAACTGACCAGCCTGAATCTGTCCGTACAGATCGTCCAGACTCATGCGCTTCTTGGTCTCCTCCAGCATCTTTTCCTTGTACTGTGCCATATAGGTCTGGGCGTATTCCTTGGCCTCCTTATCGCTTGGATGCGCCAGAAATACTTCCCCAGCCGCCGGTACGTCGGAAAGTCCCAGAATTGCCACAGGCTCGGAGGGTCCGGCCACCTTTACGTTCATGTGTTTATCGTTGATCATGGCGCGAACCCTGCCATAGCAGGCTCCTGCGGAAATAAAGTCTCCCACATGGAGCGTACCCTTCTGCACCAGCACAGTTGCCACAGGTCCCCGGCCCTTGTCTAACTGAGCCTCAATGACCAGGCCTCTGGCGTCACGGTTCGGATTGGCCTTCAGCTCCAGCACATCCGCCGTCAGCAGAATCATCTCCAGCAGGTTCTCTATGCCCTCACCGGTCTTGGCGGATACCGGGCAGAATACAGTGCTGCCTCCATATTGCTCCGCTACCAGCTCATACTCTGTCAGCTGCTGCATGACACGGTCCACATTGGCGCCCGGCTTATCAATCTTGTTGACCGCCACAATGACCTCAATTCCGGCTGCCTTCGCATGGTTAATCGCCTCAATGGTCTGGGGCATGACGCCGTCGTCCGCAGCCACCACCAGAATAGCGATATCTGTGGAATTGGCGCCGCGCATACGCATGGCGGTAAAGGCCTCATGGCCGGGTGTATCCAGGAAGGTAATCTGGCGGCCGCTGGCCGTGGAAACAGTATAAGCGCCGATATGCTGGGTGATGCCGCCGGCCTCCCTGTCGGTTACGTTGGTATTGCGGATGGCATCCAGAAGCGAGGTCTTACCATGGTCCACATGACCCATGACGCAGATAACAGGCGGGCGGGATACCATTGTCTCCTCGCTCTCCTCCTCTTCTCTGAGAAGCTCCTCAATGACGTCCACCTTCACTTCCTTCTCGCAGAGAATCTCGTAATCCATGGCAATTTCCTCAGCCTCACTGTAGGAAAGCTCCTGGTTTACATTCATGATTTTACCCTGCAAAAAGAGCTTCTTGATAATGGCGGCAGGCTGCATCTTCATCTTCTCTGCCAGTTCCTTTAAGGTAATGGTCTCCGGAAGCTGAATGACCTTGATCAGCTCCTCCACCACCTCTTCCTTTTTTTCCGGCTTGATGAACTTTCCGGCTTTATTGACAGTTTTACCGGTTTTGCCCTTTGTATTCCTGCCTTCCTCTGTATAAATATAATCCTTGCGGTTCTTTTTGTCCTTATCCTGGCCCTGGCGGCGCTCATCCCGCTTCTGGTCCTTTTTGACAGTTACATCGCCAAAGCCCGCGCCTGCAGCTCCTCCGCGTGCCGTGCTCTTTCTGCCCTGAGCCGGACGGCTCTGTCTGGAATCGGCGTCCTTATCCTTATCATAGACAGGACGGCCTCCCATGGCTGCGCCCTGACGGCTTCCAAAACCGCCCTGACCTCTTGTGTCGCTTCTGCGCCCGTCTCCCTGGCTTCTTCCATCACTGCGGCGCTCACCGTTTCCTGCAGCTCCCTGGCGGTATCCGTCGCTTCTGCGGCGCTCACCCATAGGACGGCTTCCATCGTTTCTGCGCTCACCGCTTCCCTGGCGGCTGCCATCAGTGCGGCGTTCACCCATGGGACGGCTGCCGTCCCTGCTCTCGCGGCGCTCACCGCTTCCAGTGCGGCCCTCGCCTCTTGCATCCCGG
>JAJQID010000209.1 GCA_021199405.1 Lachnospiraceae bacterium | reverse complement strand
GCGCAAGTGCCTGTCGCCGGTGGCGGATGTGGCCAGAGACCAGCGCTGGGGCCGGGTGGGGGAGACCTTCGGGGAGGATCCCACGCTGGTGACCGCCTTTTCTGTAGCGGAGGCAGGAGGCCTGCAGCAGGAATTCTATGGTGACCATGTGATTTCCTGCGCCAAGCACTTTATGGGGTACGGCGCCAGTGAGACGGGCATCAATTGCGCGGAGATCAATGTAGGAAAGCGGGAGTTGCGGGAGGTCTACGGGACGCCCTTTGCGGCTATGATTCATGAAAATGATCTGCAGTCTGTGATGGTCACTTATTCTGAGATTGACGGCTATCCCATGTCTGTCAATGACGAATATATCAATGAATATCTGCGCGGAGATCTGGAGTTTAACGGTTCCGCCATCTGTGACGCCATGTCCATCCCGAAGGCTCACAATTCCAACGGCATCGGCAGGGATGAGAAGGAAATCGCGGTGATGGCTGCGAAAGTGGGGATTGACGCGGACACGCCGGTAACCTCTGTGTACAGGCTTCTGGTGGACGCGGTGAAGGACGGCACTCTGCCTGAGGCTGACCTGGATAAGATGGTGCTTCGGGTGTTAAATCAGAAAAAGGATCTGGGTCTGTTTGAGAATCCCTATGTGGATGAGGAGAAAGCGCAGGAGATTTTCGCAAAGCCGGAGGGAGACCTCCTTTCCAGAGAGATCAGTGAGAAGAGCATGATTCTGCTGAAAAATGATTCTCAGCTGCTTCCTTTAAAGGATAAATATCAGAAGATTGCTCTTGTGGGACCCTTTGCGGACAGGCTTTCCACCTTGTTTGGCGGCTATGCCTATCCGTCCATGCTGGAAATGGTGGTGCTGGCCTGTTATGACCTGGATGGCAGCATGGAGGGCGGTTTTGCGGAGCATTTCCGCCAGTTTATGGATCCGAAAGTGATGCACGAGGTGCTGGGCATTGACAACAGTCTGACTGTCAGAGAGAATCTGGATAAGATTATTGCGGAGAAATATCATATTAAGACACTGTATCAGGAGGCAAAGGAAATATTTGCCGGTACAGAGGTGGCTTATGCAAAGGGCTACAGCACGCCGGCTTCCTTTGAAAAGGATCTGGCCGAGGCGAAGGCCGTGGCGCAGGAGGGCGAAGTGATTGTGCTTTGCCTTGGTGAAATCACCGGTATGGGTGACGATGCCACCAGCGGGGAAGGAAAAAATACTCCGGATCTGAGACTGCCCGGCAGACAGGCGGAGCTGGTGAAGGAGATGAAAAAGCTGGGAAAACCCATGGTGCTGGTGCTTTTTAACGGCCGTGGGCTGGAGCTGACGGAGATCATCGATGACGTGGACGCAGTGCTGGAGGTCTGGTATCCAGGCCCTCACGGAGGAAGCTCCATTGCCAGAGTACTTCACGGGGATATCAATCCGGGAGGCAAGCTGCCCATCACGTTCCCGGCCCATTCCGCCCAGTGCCCGATTTATTACGGGCATAAAGCGGGCAGTGGTTACCGGCTGATAGAACATAACGGCCCCATGGATTCTGTCAGCGGCCCACTGTTCCATTTTGGACATGGTTTGTCCTATACCTCCTTTGCTTACAGTGACCTGGAGGTCAGTTCGGTTGTGGAGATCAGGGGCGACGTGAGGGTATCCTTTAAAGTGACCAACACCGGAGAGGTGGCGGGGGATGAGACTGCGCAGGTTTATTTCCGCAATGCTGCGGCGTCCATCAACCGTCCTATTCAGGAACTGCGGGGCTTTAAGCGTATTACACTTCAGCCGGGAGAGACCAAAACTCTGGAGTTCACCATTCCGACACAGGCGCTTGGATACTATGACAGACATTATCATTTTGTCCTGGAACCGTCCAGATATGAGGTGAAGGTCGGCGCAAGCTCTGATGATATTCGCCTGGAGGGCAATTTTGAACTGACAGGTGAGACCATTGACATACTGCATGACAGAAAATATCTGTTTGAAGCAGCAGTAAGGGCATAGACATCTGAACATCAAAGGGTCATTCGTTATGACAGCGGATGGCCCTTTGCGGAATCCGGGCTTGTTTAACTTGTGGAAAGTGGAATCTGTTCTGTTTTTTCGGCTGATACCGTGTTAAAATAAACTTACATGATGGCTTGGTGACAGTATGGAGACATATTCTGTGCGAAGGAGGAAGTCTGGTGGCAGCGAATAAATGGAGCAAATATTTGGTAACTCCAAAATAGCAGAAGTGCTGGGGTGTTCCGAAGCCACGGCAACCTCATATATCAAGAGAATGAATGACGGACTCAATATTATACAGGCGGTAGAAGGAAGCGGAAAAGGGAAATATGTCTTTCGCCAGTGACAGAAAGTTTTGAGGGTATTCTTTGTTAAGGCTGCTGCCTTTCGGGCATGAGCCTGTTCATAATCGGAATTTTTTGTGAATTTCCCGGAAAATATCGCGGCGGCTGAAAATAAAAAGGCCGATCAGAACCAGAAAGCTGATACTGGCGCACAAAATGGAAGGGCAGGGAAGCTTTGTCACACCTGCCAGCATCAGCACGAACGGAATGAGTCCGAATACACAGGCCTGCGCCAGATAAAAGAGATATTCCTGTTTCTCCAGATGCTGCGCATGAATAATGATCGGCATGGAAGTCAGAACCGCCAGGGCAGCTAAAGGCAGTACAAAATCTGTCGACCACCCTTTCCATCCGGTGAAATAATCCCACAGGGCGCTGATCAGCGAGAGAAATACCAATAGCCACATTTCGTTTTTCAGAGGATTGCGACGTTTCTTATAAGCTACTACCGTGAGCAGCCAGCCCGAAAAAACACCCGCCGCGGAATAAATGCTCCATCCGGGAGAGCCATTCATCATCAGATCTATCGCGCCGCAGATTACGATCGCGGCAATGCTTAAAAAGGTAAAGACCTGAAGCAGTGTTTTCCCGGTTTCAGATCTTTCTTTTTTATAGCCGGGGAAATTTTTTCCCAATTCCCGGCAGGAGAGATTCTCATCCCGCAAAAGTCTCATAAAATTTCTCTGGATGTTTTCTGAGGGAAGCTTTGAGGTAAATCCCAGCATCAGGTCGTCTTTGTAGGAGCAGGAGCACAGCTGCAGGTTGTCTGTACTGGCAAAAAGGTGGAAGCTGTCAATATAGTGTTCATATTCCACGGGCAGTTTAATCACGCCCATATTAGAATAGACTGCAGTGACATTTCTCGCTCCCAGGCTGGTGCCGGCCATCAGGAAAAACTGCTTGATTTCCAACGGTACTGCCCGCAGAATCGGATTCTTTTCCAGCCGGACCATTGCATTCATGCGGGCGGCGACCCGCTCCTTTTCCAGATTCTGGTTAAACTTTTCCTTCACATGATAAAGTACATCTGTAAATACCGTATCTTCCTTAAATACATATCCAACCTCTATCCAGCCCCAGAAATTAGTCATGGACCGGGAGGGAAAATAATTTCTCAGATTCACAGGGATCATCAGCGTGACAGGTTTATGCAGTCTGGTGGCGGGAATCTCCTCATGAATGGCCCACAGAAGCATGCTGGCAATCAGTACTGTGACAGAGACATTCAGCTCCCTGGACTTTGCCAGAATTTCCTTCACTGGCACCACCACTTCTGTGATGCGCATCTCATCCGCCGTCAGATGTTCTCCTTTCAGCTGCACGGCAATGCGGCCTTTTTCACGATCCTTACGCTGCTTTGGGTTGTAATATTGGGAAAAACTGTCCTCCTCCTGATCCTTTGAGGTGGTATCCGCTTCAGCTTGCGGCTCCGGAAATTCCTGCTCCGGGTGAGCCAGTATCAGGTAGTTTCTCACCAGCTCCAGAAGAAAATGTGTGGCGCCGGTACCATCGGTCAGCGCGTGAAATACCTCGAAATTGATCCGGTTTTCATGCCAGGTCACTTCAAAAAGGAGGGATTTCTGATCGGGAATGTACAGCTTGCTGCAGGGCGGCTTTTTTTCCGGAGCCACTTCCGCGCGTATATTTCGTCTTTCCAGGTAAAACCAGAACAGTCCTTTGCGAAGAACTGCCTGAAACAGGGGATACTTCTCCAGGGTCTTATCCAGCGCCTGCTGCAGCAGTTCCTCGTTTACAGGTTCCTTCAGCTCGCAGGAAAAGCGGAAAACTCTGGTGTCTTTCTTTCCGGTCGCTGCGGGGAACGCAATCGCTGCATTATCCAGTTTTCTCCATTGTGCTTCTTCGAATCCCGGCATATTCAGATCTCCATATATGGAAAACAGAAGAGAGCCTGATATGGCTTCTCATCTGTTTTCCGGTAAAGGTAAAGCCTGTAGTTATTTTGTCAGAAAATGATTGATGTATTCGAAGCTTTCCTGTACGTGCAGGAACTTAATTCCCAGGGCAAAATACCCATGCAGGGCATCTTGAATCCGATGCACCTCTACATCATTCCCGGCTGCTTTCAGCTTTTCTCCGTATGCTTCCCCCTCATCCCGGAGAGGATCATATTGAGCGGTCAGGATCAGCGTGCGAGGCAGATTTTGAAAATTGTCAGCCAGAATCGGCGCAAAATAAGGATTCAGCCGATCTGAGGGCGCACTCTGATAAAGGTTCAGGTAATCCTCCAGCTTTTTGGTGGTCAGCAGATAATCCTCCCCATTCTCCTGGACGGATGGATACTCGGATTTTTCTGTGTAGCAGTTATTTACCGCGGGGTAGATTAAAATCTGCTGATGCACCTGAAATTCTCCGGTATCCCGTGCCATCATGGAAACGGCCGCCGCAAGATTCCCTCCCGCGCTGTCCCCGATGACAGTGATTTTCTTCGGATCCAGCCCCGGGAAGATTTCTCCTCTGGACAATGCCCCAGCCACTGCATAGCAATCATGTAACCCTACGGGAAAATGATACTCCGGCGCCAGCCGATATTCCACGGAAATGACCAGACAGCCGGTAGACTGAGCCATTCTGGCGCAGACTCGGTCGTAATTTTCCACACTCTCCGTCACCCAGCCGCCGCCATGAAAAAAGAGCAGCACGTTTCCTGCTTCTGTCTCTGCTGCGGTTACAGTGTCCATTTGCTCCTGCGAGGAAAAATAAAGTCGAATCGGAATCTTATAATCTTCATTATAAATCTCAGCGTCCAGCCTTCGACAGAAAATCCTTATAGGATCCAGCTTTTTAATATCAGCCAGCCGTCTGGATGCTTCTACTTCCACACCACCGTAAGAGAGTGCGTGGAGAATTGTTTTTGCAGGTTTTGACAGCAATCGTTTATCCTCGCTTTCTGATTTCAGTTTTTCCGGATGCAGCCTTCATCTTTTCATCAATTCCATCGGGATGATGTCCTCAAAGACACTGGAGGATAGTTGTATCCCACGAAACTTTTCTGACAATTCTTTTCCTCTCCGGCAAATATCTGCCCGGGCTGGCGGTTTATGCCTTTTATAATTCGCTTTTTGCCCACTCCGGTTTTATTTTGCAGCTGTACTGTTCACAGACGGATGGCAACCGCTGCATAGATATGACCGTCTGAATCAGTGAACGCCACGTAATACCAGCCATCCTGTAAACAGGTTTTCGGGTATAATATATCCCCCAGGATCGCCTGCTTTTTATATTCGACCCGGACCTCCCTGATGAAAAGTTTTGAAGCTTTGAATGATTCCGATGGGCTTTTTGCCGGTGAATCCGGAGCAGCGGAGGTCCGCATATCCTCTTCCATTATGTTCACTGCGATATCCACATACTGGGCGTTATTGACATGATGGTTGGTGTCAATAAACTCCTGAATGACAGGAACAGGCGCCCCTGCCGTCATATTTTCAGGCAGCCTGATTTTGCGGGGCGCATAATCCATGGGAATTCTTTCCTCCAGGCCATACGCGGATTTTTCCGTTTCGTCCGGCTGAGCCGGTCTGCCTGTGTCTGTGTTGACATATACCCACGGGGAGTTTGCGCGTACAATGCAAATGTCGTTCTCATCAGATACGGTGACGTTCCGCCATCCAAGACAGCCCGAAAATTCGTACGGGATCGTCGCCACCGTTATTTTTTCAAACATTCTGGGATAGCGGTCTATTACAACCTGCCATCCGGATAAAAGCCACAGACGATGACGTTTTCTGAGATCATCCGGGCCGACGCCCAGAGCCTCTGACTGAAACAGGCAGCAGTCCTGTAAATAATTCATCAGATTCCTCAGACTTAAATTGCCGGTCTCGTCTGTTTCGCTGTATCGTACCCGGCTTGTAAATGAATACATCTTGCAACATCTCCTTCATATAACTGGAATCATAGTTCAATTTTTCGGAACAGACAAGGTACATTTTTCAGTTTTTGTCCCAAAACGGGTAATATCAGGGTTCAGGCTTCTGGAGAAGGAGAATATCAGCGGCGAGGAATTTATGAAGCTTCTGAGGGAGGGGAAATCCGAGAATTGTCTGCCGGTTTTCTGAGCGCTTTGGTCAGTACCATGACGAAGCTGAGAAGAATTCCTGCGGCAAAGCCGAAGGTGTGAACCAGAAAGGCAGTGACGCTGCTGTTCGCAAATAAAAAATACACCAGTACAATGATGATATCCGGCCGGTACCATTTGAAGCGGAATGAATCCGGAAATCGAAGAGTACATACGATCAGGCAGGCAATCAGGGCGAAAATCCCGCTGGATGCCCCTATGTCATAAATCTGGTCGGAAATCACAACGGACCAGGCAATTTCGGCAAGGACGCCGCCGGACAGAAACAGAAATATCGTCTTTCCTTTTCCCAGAAAACGGCTGAGCAGAGAGCTTACAGAAAGTAAGCCCAGGGTATTGGCTAAAAGGTGCCTGGGACCGGAGTGCAGGAACAGGCAGGTGAGGAAACGATAATATTCTCCGTTCATATATGCCATGCCTGTAGTGCCGAAACAGAAGTAAGCATTTTCCATGCGCAGAGAAGCAATATAAATGAAATAAAACAGGAGGACCAGGGCAATGGCTATTATATTGTCCTTTGACCAGTTTTTTATTTTTTCAATCCGGTTGTTATGGTTTTTCATATACAGTCAGAAGCATTCCTTTTTTGAAGGGGAGCGGCCGGGAATCTGATTACAGCGTTCGTGAATCAATTTCTGTAATATAAGCGGATAATCCGTGCAGCATCAGAGTCTGCATTAATTTGCTGAATTCCTCGGTGCTAATATTTTTCCCCCGTTCATTCCACTTCTGCAGCAGTCCGAACATAGAGGAGCTGACAAAGCTGATCAGATAATCAAAATCCGGATTGTCGGTTGAAATCGGGATGTGCGGCAGTACGAGGGGAATTAATTCCGCCTTGACTAACGGCAGAAAGCCGGGATCCCCGTTCGGTCCCATCAGAATGTACATTTTCTCATTCATGGCCGCGAACACTCTGGGAA
>JAJQID010000220.1 GCA_021199405.1 Lachnospiraceae bacterium | reverse complement strand
GCGCTGTTTTCCTCCTTTGGCCCGGCGGTGGCTCTGGCGGCTCTGGGCAGTACCCTGCAAAATACCTTCGCTGCCGGAAACCGGGTGCTGGATATTCTGGAGGAGACGCCGGTGACGGAGGAGATCACGGGAAAAGCTGAGGTCATGTTCAACGGCGCGGCGGCGGAGCATGTGACCTTCGCCTATGGGAACGAGGTGATTCTGAAGGATGTCAGCGCGGATTTCCCTAAGCGTCAGATCATTGGAATTGTGGGAAAAAGCGACAGCGGCAAGTCCACCCTGTTAAAGCTTCTGATGCGTTTCTGGAATACAGGGCAGGGAAAAATAAAAATTTCTGACACGGATGTCAATGAAATAAATACCACCAATCTGAGGGATATGGAGAGCTTTGTGACTCAGGAGACACATCTTTTCCATGACAGTATCCGCAATAATCTGCGAATCGCGAAGCTTGATGCCTCCGATGAGGAGATTGAGGCGGCCTGCAGAAAGGCTTCCGTTCATGATTTTATCATGACCCTTCCGGAGGGATATGATACGCCTGTGGGCGAGTTGGGAGATACGCTTTCCGGAGGAGAGGGACAGCGGCTGGGGTTAGCCAGAGCCTTTCTCCATGACGCGCCCTTTGTCCTTTTAGACGAGCCCACCAGCAATCTGGACAGCCTGAATGAGGCAGTTATTTTGAAATCTCTGAAGGAGGAGCAGGCGGATAAAACCATTGTGCTGGTGAGCCACAGGCAGTCCACCATGCGAATCGCGGACAGGGTGTACTCTGTGGAGCATGGAAGAGTGAGTTGAAAAAGCACCGCAGCAGGATTCTTCATAGCAGCCTTTCAATAGCGGCTTTCGCGATATTTTCTGCTGGTCATACAGCCGGAAACGTGCTATACTGATTCATTATAGGCGTCGTTACGCCATTCTGAACGTAATAAGGGAAATAAAAACAGAGGAGATTTCTCTCTGTTTTAAGGAGCACGGAAATGAAGAAAAAAGAGAGCGTAAAGCTGAAAGGAAAGATCAGAAGATATCTCCAGTTTTCCCTCTACCTGGGTATTTTGCTGCTGTTTGTCAATGTGGCGATTTATCTGGTGAGTATTGAAGCGGGAGTCATCCTGTCCGGCTATCTGCTCGCTTATTTTATCATTGTGGCCTGGCTAATGGCTCATTATCGGCAGGTCTTTATCCGTGAGCTGGTAGATTTTGCCACTGCCTATGGACAGATGCAGAGCCAGCTGCTGAGGGAATTTGATATTCCGTACGCATTGCTGGACGATCAGAACCGGTGTCTGTGGGCCAATAATGCCTTTAAAGATCTGATTGAGCTGGACAATGTTCGCAGTAAGTCAATCACTCAGTTTTTTTCCATGATGACAAAGGACAGGATGCCCGGCTATAACGGGGAGGAAAGCAGCACCTTCGAATTCTCCTATCATGAAAAGGAATACCGGGTGGAGGCCACGCAGATTTTCATGGGGAAGCTGGTGTCCGAGAGCGCCCTGTTGGGGGAGAGCGATGAGGAAAGCTATCTGGTGGCGCTGTATTTTTATGATGAGACGGCGCTGAAATTTGCCCTGCGTGAGGTAGATGACCAGAGCGTGACTGTGGGCCTGATGTATCTGGACAACTACGACGAGGCGTTGGCCAGCGTAGAGGAGGTTCGCCGTTCTCTTCTGATTGCCCTGATTGACAGAAAGATCAATAAATATGTTTCCTCCGTGGACGGGATCTGCCGCAAGCTGGAGGATGACAAATATCTGGTGGTGCTGCGCAAGAAGTCCCTGAAGCAGCTTCAGGAAAAGAAATTTGATATTCTGGATGATGTCAAGACCGTCAGCATTGGTAATGACATGGCGGTGACCATGAGCATTGGTATTGGTTATGGGGGAATGACCTACGCTCAGTGCTACGGTTATGCCCAGAATGCCATCGACCTGGCTCTGGCCCGGGGCGGCGACCAGGCGGTGGTCAAAAATGACCGGGAGACCCAGTATTTTGGTGGCAAGAGCCAGAGTATGGCCAAGAACAGCCGTGTCAAGGCTCGCGTCAAGGCTCATGCCTTAAAGGAGATCATTTATTCCAAGGATCAGGTGATGGTCATGGGTCACAGGAATCCGGACGCGGACTGCTTCGGCGCGGCAGTGGGAGTATACAGAATTGCCAAAATCTGTGAAAAACCGGCTTATATTGTGATGGACGACCCTCAGGGAAACCTGAACAGCGTTACCGGAATGTTTATCGGACAGCAGGATTACGAGGAGGATATGATCATTGATTCCCGGGAGGCGCTGGAGATGATGTCCTCCAACACGGTGCTGGTGGTGGTGGATGTCAATAAGCCCAGTCTGACGGCCTGCCCGGAGCTTTTGCGCATGGCCAAGTCCATTGTGGTTATCGACCATCACAGGCAGGGGGTGGAGACCATTGAGAATACGGCTCTGTCCTATATTGAATCCTATGCTTCTTCCGCCTGCGAGATGGTGTCAGAGATTCTGCAGTATACCAGTGATAATCTGAAGCTTCGTCCCGAGGAGGCGGACTGTATGTACGCGGGTATCGTGGTGGATACTAATAATTTCATGAATCAGGCAGGAGTCAGAACCTTTGAAGCGGCTGCATTCCTGCGCAGGAATGGAGCGGATGTTACCAGAGTAAGGAAGCTTTTCAGGACGGACGCTGTGGATTACAAGGTGAAAGCGGAGGCTGCCAGTCAGGCGCAGATCTACAGAAATTATTACGCAATTTCTTATTGCGCGGCGGAGCTGGAGGGAGTTTCCAATCCCACAGTGGTGGGCGCCCAGGTAGCCAATGAGCTTCTCAGCATCAGCAGTGTGAAGGCCAGCTTTGTGCTGACCCCGTTTCAGGGCAGAGTCTTTATTTCCGCCCGCTCTATCGATGAGGTGAACGTACAGATCATCATGGAGAAGATGGGCGGCGGCGGCCACATGACTACTGCAGCCTGCCAGCTGGACGGTGTGACGGAAGCGGAGGCGGAGGGCGCTTTAAAGCGAACGTTAGATACCATGATTGAAGAGGGAGACCTGAAATAAGGGCTGCTCTGCAGGACAGGAGGATTGAGTATGAAAATTATTTTATTACAGGATGAAAAAAAGCTTGGCAGGAAGGGCGATATAGTGGAGGTCAGCGAGGGATACGCCAGAAACTTTATTCTGCCAAAGAAAATAGGCATGGAGGCCAATGCCAGAAACATGAATGACTTAAAGCTCCAGAAGGCCAGCCAGGAAAAAAAGGCGAAGGAGCTGCTGGAAGCGGCCCAGGCGCTGGCAGTCCAGATCGGGGATAAGACGGTAACGGTATCCATGAAGGCCGGGGAGAACGGTAAGACCTTCGGCAGTATTTCCACGAAAGAGATCGCAGCGGCCCTGAAGGAGCAGCACGGTATTGAGGTGGACAAAAAAAAGATTGTTCTGCCGGAGGCTATCAAAACCTTTGGCGTCTTTGATGTGGCTGTAAAGCTGCATCCTCAGGTGGCGGGTACCATCAGGGTGAAAGTGGAGGAAGCATAGGAGCGGCTGTGGAGGTGACAGCTCAGAGGGAGTAAAGGCATGCCGGAGACATCGCAGGAGGCAATTTTAAAACGGGTAATGCCCCACAATCTGGAGGCGGAGCAGTCGGTGATCGGAGCCATGCTTCTGGATCAGGACGCCATTGTGGAGGTATGTGAGCTGCTGCACGAGGAGGATTTTTACAGCAAGCAGTACGGCATTGTGTTTGCTTCCATGGTGGAGCTTTTTAACGAGCGCAAGCCCGTGGATCTGGTGACTCTTCAGGACAGGCTCAGAGCCAAGGATGTACCCCCGGAGGTGTCAGATCTGGAGTTTATGAAGGACATTCTGACGGCGGTTCCCACTTCTGCCAATGTGCGGCAGTATGCGCTGATCGTGTCTGAGAAGGCGACCCTGCGCAGGCTGATCCGGGCGGCGGATGAGATTGCCGGCAATTGTTATAAGGATCAGGAGAGTGTCAGCACAATCCTTGAGACAACGGAAAAGCAGATTTTTGATATCTGTCAGAATGGAAATCTGGTAGACTATGTGCCCATTCGGGAGGTAGTGGCTGAGGCCATGCGCAAGGTAGAAATTGCCAGCCGCAACGGGGGAGCGGTCACGGGGATTCCCTCCGGTTTTACGGATCTGGATTATAAGACGGCGGGCTTCCATCCGGCAGAGCTGATACTGATCGCGGCCAGGCCTTCCATGGGAAAGACCGCCTTTGTGCTGAATATTGCTCAGCATGTGGCGATAAAAAAACAGGAGCCCCTGGCAATTTTTTCTCTGGAGATGAGCAAGGAGCAGCTGATTAATCGTATGCTTTCCCTGGAGTCGAAGGTGGATGCGCAGAAGCTCAGGACAGGGCAGCTCTCCGACGGAGACTGGGAAAAGCTGGCGGAGACGGCGGGGATGATCGGACGCTCACCCATGATCATCGATGATACCCCTGGCATCACCATAGGGGAGCTGCGCTCCAAATGCCGCAAGTATAAGCTGGAATTCGGACTGTCCATGGTCATTATCGACTACCTGCAGCTGATGAGCAGCGGGGGACACGTGGAATCCAGGCAGCAGGAGATTTCAGAAATTTCCCGTTCTCTGAAAGCACTTGCAAGGGAGCTGGAGGTTCCGGTGCTGGCCTGTGCCCAGTTGTCCAGAGCACCGGAGCAGAGACCGGATCACAGACCCATGCTTTCTGATTTAAGGGAATCAGGTTCCATTGAGCAGGATGCGGATGTGGTCATGTTTCTTTACAGAGATGAATATTACACTAAGGAAGAGTGCCAGAAGCCAGGTGTGGCGGAGGTCATTCTGGCGAAGCAGAGAAACGGCCCGGTGGGGACGGTGGAGCTGGCTTGGCTGGCGGAGTATACCAAATTTGCGAATCTGCAGAAAAGAAGCTACGACTCGCAGTCGAATGAAGGCTATTAAAAAAGAGTGAGCAGTATATTTTACTGTACCGGATACTTATAATACAAAAGAGAGTATGGAAACGCCTGTACTCTCTTTTTGTTTTTACGGTAAACGATGTTACTTCGTTTACCATTGCGCCGATCACGGGATGCCTAATCAGCAATTCCTGTCGTGATCGCGTGCTTCTTCTTTTTTTGTAGTGAGTGACAAATTATTTTACTATAACAATTTTTTTGGAAAATGTAAGGAGGACAGCCATGGAAGGACAATATTCTGTCAAGGAAATGACACAGAAGCTTGGAATTGAGGCGCATATACTGCGTTACTGGGAAAAGGAGCTGGAGCTTGATATCCCCAGAGACAGTCAGGGGCGGCGAATTTACGGGGAGGATGAGGCAAGAACCCTGGAGCTGGTCAGCACATACAAGAAGGAGGGCAAGCCATTGCGTATGATTAAGAGTCTGATCCGGCAGTCCGGAAAGGAGGAAGAGACGGTACGGGAACCGGAGAGAAAAATTCTTATATATCGCCCTGAAAAGGAGGAGGCTCAGGAGAAGGGGACTTTCGGAAAAGAAGCCGCGGACAAAAAAGCTCCCTGCAAAAAAAGTACAGACCTGGATCTTCTGGACAAGGAAGCATCAGACAGTGAATTTTTGAACACGGGGAATACGGAAAATACGAATCGGACAAAAACCATTCGGCTTCAGGAGCTTTTGCGTCAGATGGTTGCGGAGGCAGTACGGGAAAGCAGCGAGGCCTCCATTCTGGAAATGAAGGACAGTATTTTAAAGGAGCTGGATTACCAGTTCCGGCTTCAGGGCGAACGGGAGGAGGAGCTGTGGGAGAAGCTGCTCAGAATGGAGGAGGAGCATTTTGCACAGCTGGATGCCATACTTCGAGAAAAAAATGACAGAAGAAAAAAACTGTGGGGATAATACGGAGCAAGGATGACAGAAGCTGATGCTCGGATGCAATATGGAAAATGAGCTGCAGAGACGGTGCTTGACATTACCTGTGGGAAATGATACGGTAGACACATGTTTGCGGATAAAGAAGAAATTTGTGAGCCATAGAAGAAAACATGGTATTTAGTGCTGCAAAATGGATAGTATATATGGACTGTGGCAGGGAGGAACAGATGATAAAGAGCATGCTTGGGAAGCTTTTTAAGGGAGAAAAAATATTCTGGCTGGGTATGGCGGTGGTGCTGTTATCTGCTGTGCCTTATCTGATTCTGGGAACAGGCTCCTATGTGGAGTATTTTGAACAGCTGGATTGGGGAGTAATCACATATATTTATCAGGCGAAATATCTGTTTTCGGGGAGCAGCGTCATTCCTGAATTTCTGAATGGGGCAAGTAAGAACGCACTGGTAGCGCCTACCTTTGGCTATGTGTTGATTTACAGGATATTGCCTCCTTTCGCAGCGTGGCTTTTTATGCAGATATCGGTGCAGATTGCCGCTTATGGCGGGATGTATTTGCTGCTCGATAAATTTGTGCAGAAAAAGCCTGTAAAAATGGCGGTGTCCCTGATGTTTGCTTTTCTGCCCATTCTGGCGGTGTTCGGCCTGACGATTCAGGGAGTTCCCCTGGCTGCGTGGGCTATCCTTCAGCTTTATGAAAAAAAACAGCAAAGACAGGCAGTGATTGTCATTGTGATTTATTCGCTTTTTTCATCACTGATTTATGTGGGCTTCGCTGTACTTATGATCTGGACACTTTTGATTTTTTTTACTTTAGTGAAAAAACAAAGGATGGGGGGGGTTGCTTTACCTTTCTTACCTTTCGATGATATTGATTTATCTGTTGACAAATCTGGATCTGGTACTTCAGTTTGTGGGAATTGGAGAGACTTATATCTCTCACCGGGCAGATATGAGCCTCGATGTATATGGTTTCTGGGAGTATTTCCGGGAGGCCTTTTTATATAACGATCAGCATAATATGGATTTCCACAGATTTTTCCTGCCGGTGATCATGGGAGTTATCTGTATTTTTGCAATTCGTTCCTTCAAAATGAAGTCCAGGATTTCTGACGAAGAGAAGAGCCAGGGGCGTTTGCTGATTTATGTTTTTTCCTTGTTGCTACTTTTGTATATATTCGCAGCAGTCTGGAATGTTGAGCTGGTGGTGAGGCTTCGGGAGAGGCTGGGAGGGCTTGGCTCGTTCAACGCATCGAGGGTGATCTGGCTCATGCCGGCGGGATGGTATTTTCTGTTAGGTGTATCGTTGGATTATCTGATTATTTGTTTGCGGATGGTTAGGTGGCGGACGGTCAGAGGTGTGGCACAGTCTGTGGTATACCTTGGTATGTGTGCCGGTCTTTTACTGATATTAAAGGAAAACCAGCTTAAGGAAAATGTTCAGCTTTTGCTCAATCCAGATTATGGTGTTATCACTTATGAAAATTATTATGCCATTGACCTGATGGATGAGTTGGAGGA